>JAFZLP010000117.1 GCA_017551405.1 Bacteroidales bacterium | reverse complement strand
GCCTGTACCTCCGTGCGGAAGGCGGAGGCTGTGCGCAGCGGCGTCCTGTCTCCCGCGATAAGCATGTCGCAGGACATCCATCCTTCCGAAATCAGGGTGGACAATCCCGTGCGCGACACGCTCGTGGTGCAGGATGCCCAGGGCAGGGAAATGCTCATAATGAAGGCCGTGAAGGACGAGAACGGCGAAATGGTGGCGAGTGATTACATCGATCCGGTAGTGGTGAGCGCCAGGTTCCGGAACGTGGCCGAGAGGCACGGAAAAGTGGACCTCCGCTTCGACGTTACGGTTCCCGCCGCCATGGTGGAAAGCTCCTGGCAGCTGCGTCTGCAGCCCGTGCTGAGAGCTTTGGGCGACAGCTCCGCCCTGGAACCGGTCTTCATTACGGGCGAGCGGTATCGCGAGGCGCAATTGCGTGGATATCAGCGTTATGAACGCTTCCTGCAGAGCATTGTGACGGATACTACGATATTCATCCGTTCGGGCCAGTTGGAGATTTTCCTGAAACGCAATCTGCCGGAAATCTACGCCCTCAAGACCGACAGCAGCTATGTTTCGGACGACACCTTCGCGTCTCTCTACGGCGTCACCGAACGGGAGGCCGTGGAACATTACACCGACCAGTTCCGCCTGAACAGGAACCGCCGCAGGAGCGCGATGAAGGACAGGATGTACGCCCGTTACGTAAAAGCTCCCATTGTGAGCGGGGGTCTCAGGCTGGACAGCGTGGTAACCGCCTCCGGCGGGGACGTGGTTTATCACTACGTGCAGACCATTTCCGCCGGGCCGGGGCTGCGCAAGGCCGACATCACCCTGGGCGGGGAAGTCTTCGAGGAAGACAAGCTGGTGTGCGAAATACCGCGCTCCAAACCCATCACCTTCTATATTTCGTCCCTGAGCGGCCTTGCCGAAGACATCGACAGGTACCTGCTGGAAATCAGGGAGCGAAGGGTGCTCGCCAACACTGCCTGCTACATTGAATTCACCACAGGAAGTGCCGTCATCGACACTTCCCTGGGCAACAATTCCGCCGAGATGGGCCGCATCGCCGCCAATCTCGAGGAACTGCTCGGGAGCGGGGAGTTCGACATGGACTCGATAGTCGTCGCCGCGTCGTGTTCGCCCGAGGGCAGCTGGCTCTTCAACGAACGTCTGTCCCGGAGGCGGAGCGAGGCAGTCTGCGCTTATTATTCCGGCCTGAAGCACCGTTACGACGTGCATCTGGACTTTATCCCGAGGGCCGTGCCGGAAGAATGGTCGCTGCTCACGGGCCTCATCCGGGAAGATCCCGGAATCCCCGCCTTCAGGAAAGAGGAACTTGTGAGGATCTGCGCTGAGGGCGATCCCGACGAGAGGGAGAGGCAGCTCTCCGCCCAGCCCGAATACCTGCATATCAGGGAAGCCCTGTACCCCCATCTGAGGGTGGTAAGGTTCAATTTCTACATGCACCGCCGGGGCATGGTGAAGGACACTGTCCACACTACCGTTCCCGACACCCTTTACCGCAGGGGAGTGCAGGCGATAAAGGACCGCGACTACAAGACAGCGGTCACGATCCTGCGGCCCTACAACGACGTCAACACGGCCGTGGCCTATTGCGCCATGGACTACAACGCATCCGCGATGGCGGTGCTCGAGAGCCTGTCCGAAGGCGCCAAGGTGGAATACATGAAGGCCATAGTCCATGCCCGCAAGGGAGATGACAGGGACGCCGTGGAATGTTACATGAAGGCCTGCGAACTGGACCCCTCGTTCGTCCACAGGGGGAATCTCGATCCCGAAATTTCAGGTCTTAAACGCAAATATGACATCAGCGTACAATTATGAGAAAATTATTGATATTCAGCACTTTGCTTTTTGTCATGTGGGGCTGCTGCGTAAAGGAGGACCGCTCCGGATGCCCCGCCAACATACATCTTTCCCTTTCCGAACGGGCCCTGTCGATAGCGGGGAACACGCCCGTGAAAGTCCGGCTCGGCGACGGTAAGCGCACCGCTGCGGTCACGCTGAGCGCATACTCCCCAGACTGCTGGGAGAGCGTGGAGCGCGGAGTCGTGTCGGTAGCCGGCATCCTTGACAACGGGGCGGGAACGGTAGTTGCCCGGGGCGGCCAGAGCGACAGCCTGTGGGCCTTTTCCGGCGACCACGTCGTGTCGGGCGAGGAGGAAGAGATAGTGCTGGAGCTGCACAAGCGCTTCGCCACCATCTACATCACTTTCGACGATGAAATCGAGACCGGCCGCTACCATATCATGGTCCTGGGAGACATAGGCGGCACGGACCTGACCAGGATGACTCCGGTGGAGGGCGATTTCATATGCGAACTTGCGGTGGAAGACCACTCCTCATCGGTGAGGGTGCCTGCGCAGGGGCCGGATTCAGGGTTGAGGCTGCAGTTCAGCGACCGCGCCACGGGGGAGCTCTCGTGGGACTGGGACCTGGCCGCGGAACTGGCGGCGCAGGGGTATGACTGGAACGCGGATGACCTTGAGGACATCCGCGTTACCGTGAGGCTCCTTCCATTGGAGCTGAATATTACTTTCGGAGACTGGTCCGACGGAGGCAGCGTGGGTTAGGCGGCCTGTTTCTGCGCTTTCTGCGGGTCTTTGAACAGAATCATGAACAGGATTCCGACCACGAGTGCATAGCCGGCGAAGATGTACCAGGCGTTCGGCCAGTTGGCGGGCGTGTTGAACACGTCGCAGGCCTCCACTACCTTGCCGGCGGCAAGAGTGCCGATGGTGGCGCCAAGGCCGTTGGTCATCAGCATGAACAGGCCCTGGGCCGAGGAACGGATGTCCTCGCCGGTGTTCTCGTTGACGTAGAGCGCGCCCGAGATGTTGAAGAAGTCGAAGGCCATGCCGTAGACTATGCAGCTCAGGATGAAGAGCAGCACGCCGGGCATGCCGGGATCGCCCAGCCCGAAGAAGGCGAAGCGGAGCACCCATGCGAACATGGAGATGAGCATCACTTTCTTGATGCCGAACTTCTTCATGAAGAACGGGATGAGCAGGATGCACAGGGTCTCGGATGCCTGCGAGATGGCTATCAGGGCGTTGGAATTCTTGACGGCGAAGGCGTTGGCATATGCCGGGTTGGCCGCGAACGAGCCCAGGAAGGTGTTGGCGTAGCCGTTGGTAATCTGGAGCGAAGCGCCCAGCAGCATCGAGAAGATGAAGAAAATGGCGAACTGGCCCTGCTTGAACAGCGAGAAGGCCTTGAGCCCGAAGGCCTCGGCGAGCGAGCCGCCCTTACCCTTGTTGACGGGGCACTGGGGCATCGAAAGCGCGTATCCGCAGAGGACCAGCGACAGGATGCCGGAAGAGAGCAGCTGGGTGTAGCTCTCCTGCATCGCGGTGCCGTTTATTTTCAGGAAGTTGGTGAGCAGCATGCTGCAGATGAAGCCGACCGTGCCGAATACGCGGATGGGCGGGAAGTCCTTGACCGGATCTTTGCCAGCCTTTGACAAGGCGTTGAAAGCCACTGAGTTGGTGAGGGCGATCGTGGGCATGAAAAAGGCGATGCTCAGGGAATACAGCGTGAAGAGCGGGCCGAACTGCACGGCCGAACCGGCGCTGCTGGCATACAGCCCGGCTCCGATCATGAAGAGACCGGCCAGACCGTGGCAGAGCGACAGCACCTTCTGGGCCTGTATCCATTTGTCCGCCACTATGCCCATGAGGGTGGGCATGAAGATGGAGACGATGCCCTGCATGGCGAAGAACCATTTGATCTGCGGTCCGAGGCCGATATTGCCGAGATAGCGGCCAAGGGAAGTGAGGTATGCGCCCCATACTGCGAACTCCAGGAAGTTCATGATGATCAGGCGCAGGCTGATGTTCTTGTCTTTCATATTATTTGCTTTATGTTATCTTCTGTGCGTTATCATACAAAAATAAGAGATTTCGTGTAAAATTGTTAACTTTGGAGGTTATTTTTAAGATATGAAATTCGACCTGACAGCAGCCGACCCACGCTCTTCCGCCCGCCGCGGGGTACTCCATACCGACCACGGGGACATCCAGACGCCGGTTTTCATGCCGGTAGGCACCGTCGGCAGCGTCAAGGGGGTTTACCACCGCGACCTCAAAGAAGACGTCAAGGCCGAAATCATCCTTGGAAACACCTATCACCTGTACCTCCGGCCCGGCCTGGGCATACTGCGCGAGGCGGGCGGCCTGCACCGCTTCGAGAACTGGGACCGCCCCATCCTCACCGACAGCGGCGGCTACCAGATATTCTCGCTCGCCCCGATACGCAAGCTCACCCCCGCTGGCTGCGAGTTCCGTTCGCACATCGACGGCTCGAAGCATATTTTCACGCCCGAAAACAACGTTGACACCCAGAGGGTAATCGGCGCAGACATCATGATGGCACTGGACGAATGCTGTCCCGGCGACGCCGACCACACCTACGCCAAGAAGTCGCTCGACCTCACCAAAGGCTGGCTGGAAAGGTTTGCCAGGCGCTTCCATGAAACCGAGCCGCTCTACGGCTATTCCCAGTGCTTCTTCCCCATAGTCCAGGGCTGCGTGTATCCCGACCTCCGCAGCGAGGCGGCTGAGCATGCCGTCGGGCTCGGGGCGGACGGCTACGCCATAGGCGGCCTTGCCGTGGGCGAGCCCACCGAAAAGATGTACGAGATGCTGGAGTACACCTGCCCGCTCCTTCCGGCGGACAGGCCGCGCTACCTCATGGGAGTCGGCACTCCCGCGAACATCCTCGAGGGAATCGCCCGCGGAGTGGACATGTTCGACTGCGTGATGCCCACCCGCAACGGCCGCAACGGCATGATTTTCACCTGGAACGGAATCATGAACATGCGCAACGAAAAATGGAAGGACGATTTTTCGCCGCTCGACCCTTGTGGAACGTCTTTTGTTGACACTGCATACACCAAAGCCTACGTGAGGCATCTCTTCATAGCCGGGGAGATGTTTGCCGGAATGGTGGCCAGCGAGCACAACCTGGCCTTCTATCTCGACCTCGTCAGGCAGGCCCGCTCTCACATCGAGGCAGGGGACTTCGCAGCCTGGAAAGACTCGGTAGTCCCGGCCCTGAGCACCAGATTATGAAGAAGATAGACAAATACATAGCATTCAGGTTCCTCGGCACCTTCGCGGTGGCCCTGCTGCTCATCATATTCATTGTCATCGTCTTCGACATCTCCGAAAAGATAGACGACTTCGTGCAGTACAAGGCGCCTCTCAACGAAATCATCTTCGACTACTACGTGAACTTCGTGCCGTACTTCATAAACATGTTCAGCCCTCTGTTCGTGTTCATTACGGTCATATTCTTCACCTCGCGGATGGCTTCCAACTCGGAGATCATCGCCATCCTGTCCGGCGGCATCAGCTTCCACAGGATGATGGTTCCGTATGTGTGCACGGCCGCGCTCATAGCCCTGTTCTCGCTGGGGCTCAACCTGTATGTGGTGCCGGAAGCCAATTCCGGCAGGGTCTTCTTCGAGATGAAATACGTGAAGGAGGCCCGAAACAAGTTCAAGCGGAGGGATATCCATTATCAGATAGCCCCGGGCCAGTTCGTGTACGTGCAGAGCTTCAGTTCGTGGAACAACACCTGCTACAAGTTCACCCTCGAAAGCGTCGAAAACAACCATCTCAAGAGCAAGATTTCGGCCGAAACCGCCCAGTGGGACAGCACCCTCGCGGGCTGGAAGCTGCGCAACTGGTTCATGCGCGACTATTCCGAAGGGCTCGGCGACCGTGTCTCTTCCGGCGAAAAGAAAGATACCGTCATCGCGCTCACTATAGACGATTTCTACAGCAACGAAAAAACGGTCGAGACCCTGTCCAAGAAAAAGCTGGACAATCTCATAGATACCCAGAACATGAGGGGCGACGCCAACGTGATGTACGCCAAGATCGAGAAACACACCCGGTATGCCATGCCGTTCTCGGCCATAATCCTCACCATCATGGGAGTGTGCCTGTCGTTCCGGAAACGGCGCGGCGGAATAGGCTGGAACCTCGGTATCGGCATAGCCCTGGCCTTCTCGTACATCCTGTTCCAGCGCTTCTCGCAGATGTTCGTCTTCACCGGCACCCTGCCGGCGGGGCTGGCGCTATGGCTGCCCAACATCCTGTATGCAATTATTGCCGCTGTGCTCTACGACAGGGCGCGCAGATAGAAAATGATTTCCACAGAAGAACTTTATTCCCTGTACGTTTCATGCGGTTACCGCGTGACTACAGACAGCCGCGCCGTGCGCGGGGGTGAAATCTTCTTTGCCCTCAAAGGAGAGAATTTCGACGGAAACGCCTATGCGGCGAAGGCCCTTGAAAGCGGCGCTGCATACGCCGTGGTGAACGAGGGGTCCGACTGTTTTGCAGTCACCGCCGGCATCCCGTCGCAAAAGCTCATAATGGTCGAAGATCCGTTCACGGAGCTTCAGAAACTCGCTGTCTTTCACCGCGAAAGGCTCGGAGTTCCGGTAATCGGCCTCACGGGCACCAACGGCAAGACCACCACCAAGGAACTCATGGCGGCCGTGCTCCGCGCCAAGTACCGCGTCACCGCCACTGAAGGCAATCTGAACAACGACATCGGAGTGCCACTGAGCCTGCTCAAGATGACGCCCGAAACCCAGATTGCCGTTATCGAAATGGGCGCTTCGCACCCCGGCGACATAGCAAAGCTGGTGGTCGTCTCCCGTCCGGACTATGGCCTCATAACCAACGTGGGCAAGGCCCATCTCCTGGGTTTCGGCTCCTTCGAAGGCGTGAAGGCTACCAAAGGGGAGCTGTACAACTGGCTGGGCAAGCGCGAAGGGGCGGTGCTGTTCCTCAATCAGGACGATCCCGACCTGGTGGAGATGGCCCGGAAAGAAGCATGCCACGTCTGGGGGTACGGCCTCAAGTATCAGGGCGTGACCCTGCTGCCTTCCACCTCCGGCAATCCCTTCCTGGGGCTCCGCCTTTCCGACGGAACGGAAATCCACACCAGGCTGGTCGGGGCGTACAACGCCACCAACGTGATGGCGGCCCTGGCCGTAGGGGAGTATTTCGGGGTTCCGCGCAGCGAGGCCGTTGCCGCGCTGGAAGGCTATGTGCCTTCTAACCAGCGCTCGCAGATGCAGCGCACCGAATCCAACACGCTCGTGATCGACGCCTATAACGCCAACCCGTCCTCAATGGGGGTGGCGCTGGACAATCTTTTCGGAATGGACGCTACCCGCAAGGTGGCGCTGCTGGGGGACATGCGTGAGCTGGGAGAAGACTCCGTGGCCGAACACGTCGCCCTGGTAAAGAGGCTTGCCTCCTCCGGGGTGAAGTTCTGCCTGGTAGGGGAGGAATTCCGCAAGGCGGTGCTGGAGTGCATCGCTGACGGCACCCTCAAGGGGGTGGACACTGCCGTCGCACAGGCGCTGCCGGCCGGGCTCAACAACCCGATGAATGCAAGGGTTGAGGCAGGCGAAACGGTCCCGCTGAACACAAGCATTCCGGAATCCAGCGCCTTCTTGGGCTGGTTCCCGGAATCTTCAGACCTTGCCCTCCATCTCGGAGTGCACCCGCTGAAAAACTGCGTGATCCTCGTTAAAGGATCACGCGGAATCAGGATGGAGAAAGTGCTGCCTGTGCTCTAGGCCAGGGAATCCATGAGGTTGCGGATATTCTCGCCAACCTGAGCTATGGTGCCCAGGGAGTCCACCTCGTGGTATTTCTGCCTGTCCTTGTAATAGTCGATGAGCGGCTCGGTCTGCTTGTGGTAGGTGACGATGCGGTTGTTCACCACTTCGTCGCGGGCGTCATCGGCGCGGCCCTCGAGCAGGGCGCGGTGGGCGATGCGTTCCTTGACCACTTCGTCGGGTATCATGAGCGAGATGACCCCGCTGATCTCCTCGTCGCGGGCTTCGAGCATTTCATCGAGGTCCATGGCCTGGGAGATGGTGCGCGGGAAGCCGTCCAGCAGGAAGCCGTCGACGTCTTTGTACTTTCCGAATGCCTGGGCTATCATGCCTTCAACCACGTCGTCGGGGACGAGGCTGCCGGAATCGATGAGCGCCTTGGCCTTCTTGCCGAGTTCGGTGCCCTCGGCTATTTCGTTGCGGAGAAGCTCTCCGGTAGAGATGTGTTTCAGGTTGTATCGCTCTGCGAGCGGAGCGGCCTGGGTGCCCTTGCCGGCTCCCGGAGGCCCGAAAATGATGTAATATTTCATTTTAGAATTTCATGTGTCCAATACGTAAATGTCTTTCAGGTTGCGGCCGAGATCGTCATAGTCGAGCCCGTAGCCCACGATGAAGTCGTTGGGGATCTCCATGCCCACATAGTCGAGCTTGAGAGGCTTCGAGTAAACCTCGGGCTTCAGGAGCATCGTGCAGATCTTCACCTCTTTGGCGCCCTTTCCGAGGAGCATGTCCTTGAGGGCGACGATGGTCGCGCCGGTGTCCACGATGTCTTCGCAGACTATCACCCTGCGCCCTTCGACGCTGCCGGTGAGGCCCATCACTTCGAGCACCTGGCCGGAAGACTGGGTGCCGGTGTAAGAGGAGAGCTTGAGCGACATCACCTCGAGGGGGAAGTTGAGCCTCTTCATGAGGCCGGCGGTGAACATGATGGAGCCGGTGAGCACGCAGAGAAGCACGGGAATTTCCCCGGAGGCGGCGAAGTCGGCGTTGATCTTTTCTGCCACGCCGTCTATGACGCTTTCAATCTGCGCGTTGGGGATAAACGGCTTGAAAAATTTGTCGTGAATCTTGATCCTGTCCATGTGGCGTTTTTCTAACAGGGGTCAAATTTACAATTTTATTTGCTATAAAAAAACAGAAAAAATCCACTTTTACTCCCCTGAATGCCGATTTGCCTGCATAAATTGGCGGCATGCTGCACTTTCTTGTCGATGTGGTGGGCGCCATCCTCGTGCTCACCGGAGCCTCCTCCCCGGAAGACCTGGGCGAGAGCGAAATGGAGCGTTTCCAGCACTATGCCGAGCACCCTTTGAGGATTAACCAGGTGAGCCGCAGCCGCCTGCTTTCGAGCGGCCTTTTCAGTGCGTACCAGGTCACTTCGCTCGAAGACTACCGCTCGCGTTCGGGCGATATCCTCGGCGTCACGGAGCTGAGCCTGGTGGACGGATTCGGTGCCGAGACGGCGGAAGCCCTGAGCCTGTTCGTGTCGTTCGAAAGCTCCCTTGCTCCCGGCGCGCTGGAAGACCGGCGGGTGCGGCAGAGCCTGATGGTGCGCGGCGGAGGCCGTATGAAAGGGGAGGACAGCGCGGCTTTCTACGGGGCGAAATACCACCTGGAACTGGGCGCAAGGGCGGAATTCTACTGGTCTTCGCGCACCAGCTATAGCGTGCAGAAACTCTCTCCCGGAACGTTCAGCGCCGCATTGTACGGCAGGAGGGGCGGAAAGCTGGTTCTGGGCGATTTCGCAGCCCGTTTCGGGCAGGGGCTGGCGCTCTGGAGCAGTTTCTCCATGAGCGGATTCAGTTCCGTGGCGGCTTTCAGGCGAAGCGCCTCAGGTTTCGCCCCCACCGGCTCTTTCTCGCCGCGTTTCAGGGGCGCGGCGGCAGATTTCACCAGAGGAAGATGGACCTTCTCCGCTGCGGCGGCGCTTTCCGGCCTGCAGAAAGGGGCCAGACTGGAGATAATGCCGATGGCGGCCGTCTCCCGCCTGGGGCAGCGTGGACAGTTCGGGCTTCAGGCCTTCTATAAGGACGGCCTTGTTGCCTCGGCCGACGGTACCCTGGGGCTCGGGCATTTCACCCTGTTCGGAGAGGCGGCGCTGAGTTCCCGCAAGGTGGCGGAGGGCGGGTACACGCTGCAGCGCACGCGCCTTGCGGCGGTAGGGGGAGTGACCTGGTCGCCGGCATACAAACAGCGGTATGCCGTGCTTGCAAGATATTATCCCTCAGGGTATTATGATGCCTTTTCGGGAGCGGTGCGCTCGGCCTCGAAGGTCTCCGGCGAGCGGGGCGTTTCCGCCGGTGCGAAATGGCGGTCGCTGGAGTTTACGGCAGATGCCGCCTTCTATCCGGAAAAAGGGACCGCAGCGTACAAGGGCCTCCTAGTCTTATCACCAGTCTTCATGGCGGGAGCGGCCGAAATCAATCCGTACCTGCGCATAGCGGAAAGATACCGAACCGCCGATGCTCCTCCGTGGAGGCACGAATGCCGGGCCGGCATCAAGTCTGCCATGCGGGGTTTCCTGCTGAACGGCCGGTTCGACGTGGTGCACATGACCGCTACCGCGCTGGCAGGTTATGCCGAAGCGGGCTGGAAAACCCCCTCCGACACCGCCGTGGTGCAGCTGTCGGCCATCTTCAGGGCAACCTTCTTCCGCGTCGACAACTGGGATGACCGCATTTACTGCTACGAACGCGACCTGCCGGGCTCTTTCAGCGTCCCCGCCCTCTACGGCAGGGGCCATTCTGTTTCAGCAATAATCGGCATGAAAACCCGCCGCCATTCCCTCCATCTCAAAACCTCCATCCTCCGCAACACCTCCCCCGGCCGGCCTTCCTCCTCCGAAATCAAAATACAGTATCAGCTTAAACTTTGATTTGAATAGATGAAATGATGAATAACACAGGATATGATTCTCTTGTGGAGAGCATAGGCTCTCTGCTGGACTCTGCACGCATTCAGATTGCCACAACTGTCAATTCGATTCTGGTTCAGACATACTGGAAGATAGGCAAGTATATCGTGGAGTTCGAACAGGATGGAACCCAGCGTGCGGAATATGGTAGCAAGCTGCTGAATAGACTTGCTAAAGATCTGACCATCCGATATGGGAAAGGCTTCAGCCGTAGCAATGTCTACAATATGAGGAAGTTCTACCTGACTTTCCCAAAAGTCCAGACACTGTCTGGATTTTTAAGCTGGAGCCATTATTCCGAGATTCTAAAAACCGACGACTTGATGGAAATCAGTTTCTACGTCAGGGAGTGTGAAACTCAGAGATGGAGTGTGCGCGAACTCAGGCGGCAGAAAGGTACTGCGCTTTTCCAGCGTTTTGCCCTTTCCAAAGACAAAGAAGGAATTCTAAAGCTTGCCAATCAGGGTATAGATGTTCAAAAACCCGAGGATATCATTCATGACCCTTTTGTCCTTGAATTCACCGGTCTGCCCGAGCTCCCCACATGGAGTGAGAAAACCCTTGAAGATGCCATTGCAAATAATCTCAGTATGTTCATGCTGGAATTGGGCAAAGGTTTTGCCTTTGTAGGCCGTCAGTTCCACATAATATTGGGGGGACGGCATTTTCATGTGGACCTTGTGTTCTACAATGTAATACTCAAAGCCTATTGCTTGATTGAACTGAAGAAAGATGGCGTGCAACACGAAGATATTGGTCAGATGAACCTGTATCTCAATTACTTCAAGCATGAGGTCTGTACCGAGGGAGACAACGAGCCTTTCGGAATAGTGCTGGGAGCGGAGAGGGAACGTCTAACCGTACAGTATGCCTTGGAAGGCATCAATAACCAGCTTTTCGTAAGTCGCTATCAACTCTACTTGCCCGACAGGGATGCCCTAAGCCGTGAGGTGTTTCGCATAATAGAAGCCCACAAAAAAGATTCTCAAAAAGAATCGCTATCTTTGTAGTCTATGCAGGAAAGCAATTTCATCGATTTCGTACGAGTGCACTGTGCGTCCGGGCACGGAGGGGCGGGAAGTGCGCATCTGTACCATGCCAAATACCAGTACAAGGGCGGTCCCGACGGCGGAAACGGCGGCAGGGGCGGCAGCGTAATTCTGCGCGCCAATCCCCAGTTCTGGACGCTCATACACCTGAAATACCGCAAGAACATAATAGCCGAGAACGGCCAGCCGGGAGCCGGCGGGCTGCAGACGGGCAAGAGCGGCGCCGACGTCATCCTGGACGTCCCGCTCGGCACCGTGGTCAAGCGGCTCAACCCCGTAAAGGCGGACAGGCCCCGTCCCGTGGCGCCCGCCCCGGAGGAAAAGCAGTACGTGGAATTCTGGCGCGAAAAGAACACCCAGCTGGAAGAGGACGTCGAATACGAAGAGGACAGGCCAGAAGAGGATTTCTACGAAAGCAATCCGGTCGATTACGAGGAGGAGCAGATCGGCGAACTTGTAGAGGCCGGCCAGGAATTCGTGCTCTGCAAGGGCGGCCGCGGAGGCCTCGGCAACAACAACTTCAAGACCTCCACCAACCAGGCTCCCCGTTACGCGCAGCCCGGCGAAGAGGGCGAGGAAGGCTGGTTCATCCTTGAACTGAAGCTCCTGGCAGACGTCGGTCTGGTCGGTTTCCCGAACGCCGGCAAGTCCACCCTCCTGGCCACCGTCACCAGCGCCAAGCCCAGGATAGCCGACTACGCGTTCACCACCCTCGAGCCCAACCTGGGCATCGTGAAATACTACGACGGCAAGTCCTTCGTAATCGCCGACATCCCCGGAATCATCGAAGGCGCCCACGAGGGCAGGGGAATTGGCATCAGGTTCCTGCGCCACATAGAGCGCAACTCCGTGCTGCTGTTCATGGTCAGCGCCGAAGAAGACGACATCGCCGCCGGCTACGCCACCCTCCTGCACGAACTCGAGATGTACAATCCCGAGCTGCTGGTGAAGGACCGCGTGCTGGCCGTCACCAAATGCGACCTGCTCGACAATGAGCTGGAGGCCGAAATCGAGCCCACTCTCCCCAAGGACATCCCGCATGTCTTCATCTCCTGCTTCTCCCGCGAAGGCCTTCAGGAGCTAACCGACCTGCTTTGGAAGACGCTCCAGGCATGAATCTCCTGAACCTTGCCGACAGCCTTGACAGGGCGGCGACTCTGGCCCTGAACTCCCTGCACGTCCCGCTGACGGACGCGGTGTGGATGCTGTTTTCCGACAAGAAGGTCTGGTATCCGTTCTACCTCATCATGGTCGTGCTGCTGTTCACGCG
>JAFZLP010000116.1 GCA_017551405.1 Bacteroidales bacterium | reverse complement strand
GTGGTGAGCGATTCCGTTTACGAACGGCTCGCACCCTACATCGACATCCCGCTAATCGACATCAACAAGGCCGATTCCGCGGCATTCGACACCCTTCCCGGGATAGGGGGCTGGTTCGCCGCCAGGATGGTGGAATACCGCGACAGGCTGCACGGTTATTCGTGTCCCGAGCAGCTGATGGAGATCTACAACTTCGACGAGGCCCGCTACGAAGGCCTGAAAGACCTCATAACCTGCTCTCCGGCAGAACCTTACCCGCTGTGGTCGGCGCCTGCGGACAGCATCCGGGAGCATCCTCACGTACAAAAATGGCAGACCGCCCGCGCCATCGTTCTTTACCGGGAAAACAATCCCAGGGAGAACTGGACAGTGGACGGTCTGCTAAAGGCCGGCATCATATCGGAAGAACAGGCTTCCGGTCTGCGCCGCTGCAGGTTGAAATAGGGCTTCTAGTCCTTGACGTTCTTGAGGGCTTCGCGGATCTTGGCCTCGAGCTCTTCGGCGAGTTCGGGGTTGTCCTTGAGGAGCTGCTTGGTGCTTTCCCTGCCCTGTGCGAGCTTGTTGCCGTTGTAGCTGAACCATGAGCCGCTCTTCTGGACGATGCCGTAGTCTACGCCGAGGTCGAGGAGTTCGCCGGCACGGGAGATGCCCTCGCCGTAGATGATGTCGAACTCGGCCTTCTTGAACGGAGGAGCCATCTTGTTCTTGACAACCTTTGCGCGGGTGCTGTTGCCCAGGGCTTCCTCGCCTTCCTTGATCTGGGTGAGGCGCCTGACGTCGATGCGCACGGAAGCGTAGAACTTGAGGGCGTTACCGCCGGTGGTGGTTTCGGGGTTGCCGAACATGATGCCTATCTTCTCGCGCAGCTGGTTGATGAAGATGCAGCAGGTGTTGGTCTTGGAGATGTTTGCGGTGAGTTTGCGGAGAGCCTGGCTCATGAGGCGGGCCTGCAGGCCGACTTTGTTGTCTCCCATTTCACCTTCGATTTCCGCCTTTGGGGTGAGCGCCGCGACGGAGTCGATGACGACTATGTCGACCGCGCCCGAGCGGATGAGGTTGTCTGCGATTTCGAGGGCCTGCTCGCCGTTGTCGGGCTGCGAGATGAGCAGGGTCTCGAGATTGACGCCGAGGTTCTTGGCGTAGCTGCGGTCGAAGGCGTGCTCAGCGTCTATCATGGCAGCTATGCCGCCGAGCTTCTGGGCTTCGGCGATGGCATGGATGGCGAGGGTGGTCTTGCCGCTGGATTCGGGACCGTAGATTTCGACGATCCTGCCGCGGGGATAGCCCCCGATGCCGAGTGCGTGGTCCAGCGAGATGCTCCCGCTGGGGATTACCTGGGCGTCGCTCCATTCTGGCTGGTCTCCCAACTTCATGATCGTTCCTTTCCCATAATCCTTCTCAATTTTGTCGATCGTGGCCTGCAATGCCTTGAGTTTGGCGGCATTGATGTTCTGGGCCTGGTTTTCTTCAGCTTCTTTAGCCATAATGTTGTTTTTAAAAAGTTAGTATAGTCTCCCGCGTTGCGGGGTAGACAAATATAGGTAATTTTTAGTTAAATTCGCCGTATGAAAGAAAACTTGCTGGGGAAAAATCCCGAGGAGCTCAAAGCCGTCGCCGTGGAGTGCGGCCTGAAGCCTTTCGTGGGCAGGCAGCTTTCGGAATGGCTCTATCAGAAAAGGGTCTCCTCCTTCGGGCAGATGACGAACATCTCCAATTCCGCCAAGGAAATCCTGGCCGAAAAGTACTCCATCGGCGCCGCTGCGCCGTCGGGCAGGGCAGTGTCGGCCGACGGCACCGTGAAATACCTTTTCCCGGTGGAATGCGGCGGTGAAAAATCCGCCGTCGAGGCCGTCGTGATTCCGGAAGACGACCGCCGCACCCTCTGCGTCAGCAGCCAGGCCGGCTGCAAGATGGGATGCCGTTTCTGCATGACAGGGCGTCAGGGCTGGCACGGCAACCTGAGCCCGGCGGACGTCCTGGGCCAGTTCCTCGGCGTGGACGACCCCCTCACCCTCACAAACGCCGTCTTCATGGGAATGGGGGAGCCCCTCGACAACTACGATACCCTTTCGCGCGTGCTGGAGGTGCTCACCGCCGACTGGGGCTTCGGCTGGAGTCCGAAGCGCATCACCGTCTCCACCATAGGCGTCATGCCGGTGCTCAGGCGCTTCCTGGACGAGCAGCGCTGCCATCTGGCAGTGAGCCTTCACAATCCCTTCCCGGAGGAAAGGGCGCAGATGATGCCCGTGCAGAAGGCCTTCGACGAAAAGGACATCATCTCCCTCATAAAGCAGTACGATTTCACCGGCCAGAGGCGGGTAAGCTTCGAATACACCATGTTCGGCGGCTGGAACGATTCCAAACGCCACGCCGACGCCCTCATCCGGCTGCTCCGCGGGCTGGAATGCCGGGTGAATCTCATCCGCTTCCACAAAATTCCCGATTTCCCCTACGATTCCTCCAGCCCCGAGGTCATGGAGGCTTTCAAGTCCCGGCTGAACAACAACGGAATCACCTGCACCATCAGGGCTTCCCGCGGCGAGGATATACTGGCAGCCTGCGGCATGCTCGCAGGAAAACACGATCCGCAATGAACGATTCCCAAAAAAAGGTGCTGAACTCCCTGGAGGCTCTGTGCGCCAGGCGTGAGTACTGTACTTCCGACATTCTCCGGAAGGCCGTGGACCGCTGCGAAGGCGACTCGGCTGCGGCCGCTGAAATATTGGAGTCGCTGAAGGCTGACGGTTTCGTGGATGATGTCCGCTACGCTTCCGCCTTTGCCAGGGAAAAGGCTTCCCTCACCGGCTGGGGGCCGGTCAAGATCAGGTTCGCCCTCCGGGCAAAACGCATCTCCGAAGAAGACATCGCCGCAGCCCTTGCGGAAATAGAGGAATCTGCCGCCTCCGACAGGATGGAAAAGCTCCTGCGCGCCAAGTGGAAAACGCTTCAGGGGGACGGGCAGGCGCGGCTCAAGCTTCTGAAATTCGCCCTCTCGAGGGGATATGAGTATTCCGCCGTGGAGTCCGCGGTGGACAGGATCACCCACGATGGACAGTCTTGACCTGGTCACCGTTTATGCCCGCAACTGCAGCGTGAAGGCCGTCCCCAGGGCGGTCGCCGAGCCTTTTCTCGAAGCCAACCACAGGCTGGGCTACTGCAAGAGCCGCTACCGCTACGGGCTTTATGTCGAGAGGAGCACGGGCGCGGGGGAGACATCCTTTCCTCCGGGCACGCTGGTTGCCGTAGCCTCCTTCTCCAACCCGCGCAACATGACGGAAAGAGGCGGATCCGCCCGCTCGTTCGAATGGCTCAGATATGCTTCCCTGGAGGGGGTGAGGGTGGTCGGAGGCATGAGCAGGCTGCTCCGGACCTTCGTGGACGCAAAGCATCCGGACGATGTCATGACCTATGTGGACGCTTCGGAATCCGGAGGCGACAGTTACATGGCGCTCGGCTTCGAAAATGAAGGTTTATGCGGGGGATCGGGCTACGAAAATTACAAATACCGAAAAAAGTTTTTATATTTGGAGAACCAAACCGAATCAAAATGAAAAAACTATTCCTCACACTTCTGGCGGCCCTCAGCTTGGTGT
>JAFZLP010000115.1 GCA_017551405.1 Bacteroidales bacterium | reverse complement strand
GGTCGTACCTGAAGACGGTGTTCCCCTCCTGCTCCATGGTCACCACGTTCTTCTGGACGAACGGCTCAATGAAACGGTCGTCCACGCAGCTGCAGAGCAGCATGCATGCGGTCAGTATGATGGCTGCTTTTCTCATTTTACTGTAATCTCCTTGATAAATACGTCGTGGCTGCCGTCTTCCCAGTATACTTCGGCCCTGAGGGTGCCTGAACTTTCCAGCGTATAGAGACCGTCCCTTCCGGCCGAGATGTTCTGCTTGTCGAAGAACCACCTGATGCTCTGGGCCCCGGAGGAATTGAATACCTGCAGGGGTATGCGGGAGCCTTTCGGGAAACTGCCGTCGGCATTCCGCTGGGCGTTCTTCAGATAGATGAACGGGGAGATGCCGCTCCTGCTGGAAAGGGTGGTGCCGGCGGTTTCGCCCGAGAATATGATGTTGCCGCGGCGGTAGACCTGGATCAGGAGCCGGTATGCGGTATTGGGGGTGAGACCGCCCAGATTGCAGCCCCAACCTCCGTCCTCGAGCCTGCTTCCCCTGATTCCGGCGACCTGCTTTCCGGCCGCGTAGCAGGATACGAGGCAGCTGTCCACCAGCATGTCGATGCTTTTGTCGCAGGCCCAGTGCATGATGAATGAGTTCTGGAACGGGATGCACGAAAGGATGGATACGGGCTCTATCAGGGTGAAGGATATGCTGTGGTCTGCGTTTCGAGTGATGTCGGTGAAGGCCAGCGTGGCGCCCTCGCCGTTCCAGAAACGGAAGGCCGGGGTGGTTTCGGAGCTGAAATCCGTATGCTCGGCGGTGGGGAAGAAAGCCAGGTTGCCGTCGGGGGATATCAGTTCCACGCACTGATGCTTCGGGTTGCAGTTGACTTCGTTGTGCTCCCATCTTTTCAGGGCGGAAACCGACGATGAGAAGTAGTCGCTCCAGAGGGCGTCGCCCTGGGACATGTCCCAGTGGTATATGAGCATGCCGTATCCGCCGATGTAGGAATCCCACCCGCCGTTCCATCTGTTCTCGACCAGATAGACTTCGTCTTCGTTGCTGCCTTTGAAGATGTAGTACTGGCCTTCTTCGCTGACGGGACGGAGGTTGTAGTATCCGGGTTTGTCGATCACTTCGCCCCGGCCCTCTCCGAGATAATGATAGTCGGCGGCATTGAACCCCGGGGGGATGTGCCCGCCGGCGTTGCGATACCCTTCGTCCATGATGGAGGTCACTCCCCACAGCGCTTTCGAGCGGCCGCCGCTGCCTTCGCCGTCGGTGTCGTACATGTCCTGAAGGCCCAGGATGTGGCAGTATTCGTGGGCCATGACGCCGATGCCGGCGAAATTGCCGTCCGGCCCCAGTTCGCACGCCAGGCCGTATTCGCTTATACGCCTTCCGTCGACGGTCAGGTTGGAATTCTTGGAAGAAAGCGTGACATACTGCGGCCAGAACATGTCGCGGACCCCGGAATCGGTCTCGGAAATGCCGGGGACCATAATGAGGACGTCCTTTACGGTGGAGGTGGAACCGTTGGAGTAGAGCGTGAAATCGATGCTGTCCGCTGCAACCTTGCAGGCTTCTTCCACGGCCTGGTACATGAGGGCGTCGTAGGAGTCGGGGCTGTTGGCCCCGTAATAGGAATGGCTCCTGCCGAGAGTCACCACCGGCCCGGCATCGAACCTGAACTTAGTCCTGCCGAAGAACTGGTCGCTGAAATAAAGGGAAAGGCTGTCAGTGAACGACTTGAACTCTTTTTTGCCGCTCGTGAAGGAGAGGTCCTGGAACTGGACGAAAATCACTATCACCCTGCGCTCGGCGGCAGAAGCTGCAGAGCAGAACAGGCTTGTCAGCAGTATGAGTGACAAAAAAAAGCGTTTCACTGTTTTGGTCCTGCATAGATACGAAAAAAAGCCGTGAAACGCAAAAAAATCGAAGGGCCGAAAGCCTCACGGCTGCCGACCCCTAGACGTGTACTAAAACCTAAACCTACAACATAGATGCAGAAAGGTTTGAAAACGTTGCGTGATTTTCAAAAAAAATGTAAAAAATTACTTTTCGACATTCTTTGTGTTGACGAAGTTCATGGCCCTGTCGATTCCGGATAGGATCCATGTCTGGACGCCTTCCCTGACTTTGCCGCTCAACTCCGGAAGCAGCTCGCGCTGCGCGGCGTCGAGATCTCCAAGTACGAAATCTATCTGACCGCCGTCCTGGAAATCATGTCCGACTCCCATGCGAAGCCGTGCGAACTCACGGGTGCCGATGCATTCGATGATGCTCTTGAGCCCGTTGTGGCCGCCGTCACTCCCGTCTTTCCTGAGCCTCAGGGTGCCGAACGGAAGGTTGATTTCGTCGCAAATCACCATCAGTCTCTCTTCAGTGACCGGAAGCTTGCCAAGCCAGTAGCGAACCGCGTTGCCGCTCAGGTTCATGTAAGTGGACGGCTTGAGCAGGTAGATGCTGCGGCCCCTGAAGGGGACTTCTGCCAGGTCGCCGTAGCGCCTGGTATAAAAAACAGCACCGGCCGCCTGCGCCCAGGCGTCCAGTGCCATGAAACCCATGTTGTGACGGGAGAGCGCATATTCGGGGCCGATGTTTCCCAGCCCTGCTATGAGATAGCTTTCCCCTGCCATGGATGAAATGCCGTTGGCTTTTACTACTCGGCAGCGGGCTCAGCCTCTGCGGGAGCTTCGCCTTCATCGGAGGCTGCAGCGGGAGAGCTGTTGCGGGTTGCGCGAACGGTGCAGATGACGCTGTCCTTGTCGGTGAGGACCTTGACGTTGTCGACCTTCACGTCGCCGGCGGAAATCTTCTTGTCGAGATCGAGCTTGCTTACGTCGAGCCTGATATCGTCGGGAAGATCCTTCATGAGAGCGCTGATGCGGAGTTTGCGGAGGTTCTGGACGAACTTACCGCCCTTCTGCACACCCACGGGGTGACCCGAAACGTAGACGGGAACCTCGATGGCGATGGGCTTGGTCTCGTTGACTGCGAGGAAGTCCACGTGGAGGCAGATATCCGATACGGGATGGAACTGGAGCTCGTGGAGCACTGCGGTCTGGGCCTTGCCATTGTCGAGAACGAGGTCGAGAATGTAAGATACGGGAGTGTTGATGACACTCTGGAGATCTTTAGCCGATACTGTGAAAAGTTTGGGTTCTACGCCGTTGCCGTAGAGATTGCAGGGAACGAGCCCTTCTTTGCGGAAAGCCTTGATGACGGCTTTGTTGCCGACCTTCCTGGTCTGGCCTTTGAGAGTGAAATGCTGCATAATAAAAATGTGTTACTCAATTCCTGGCTTCATGGGGCCGGAATCCCATTGCACAATTGCGGGCGCAAAGATAAGTAAAAAAAATCAATTCACAAGACCGGTGGCGACATTCCAGTCGAGACTCTTGTAGTACTCTTTGAGCTTGTCGCTTCCTGTGGACGGAAGGAACATGCTCATGCCGCAGTAGGTCTTGATTTTGAGCTCCAGGAAGCTTTCCGTGGCGGCCTTGTACAGGATGCAGCGGTCGAGCGCCTCGTAGAGCGCAGCCATGTCGGCGGCGTCGGCGCCGGTGTGCTTCAGGATGTCTGCAAGGTCGTAGAGATATCGGTATCTGATTGTGGTAGGATCGCGGAAATAGGTCTGGATTCCGCTCTTGTCGCCGAGGGCCGCTATCTGTGCGCGGTATTTCCGGAAAAGGGTATTGCAGGTTTCGGCGAGGTTTTCCAGCCCGGAACAATCCACGACGGTGATGGTGGCTGAGCGGTAAACTCCGCCGCGCGGATCGTTGAGATAACGCAGATAGTATGCATCGGAAAACTTGACTACCGTGCCGCCGTCCGCAAGCAGGTAAGGCGACAGGGTGGTGTAGTCGAAACCGGTGCTCAGAATCTCCGTCGGGGCGGCGGCAATGAGATCGGCAATGTTCCGGAGTTCGTAGAACACTTCTACGCAGCCCATGAAGCATGCATCGAAAACAATCCAGTCCAGATGCATGGGAATCGCATCGGCCAGGTCGGGAATCTCGATTTCTTCCGGGTTTTTGGGGCCGTTCTTCATGTATCCCTCGCTGCCGAAACTCTTGCTGGGAGCCAGGGTATGATAATCCAGGGCGTCGTCTCCGTTAGAAATGTAATTCTTCGGAAGCCAGCCGGAACCGTGGGAAGAGAGGATGAGCCCGTAGTGGTCGGCCGGAGCTTCCTGGACCACCTTGTTGAGCACCCTCCGGATGACGGCGGGATCCAGTGAACTCTCCTGCGGAGAGACAGTGAGGAGCGTGTCCGTCTCGAGGGCGCCCGTCTGGTTGCGGTATGCGTTCAGGAGATACCCGTTCACCGGGGTGGGATCGGT
>JAFZLP010000013.1 GCA_017551405.1 Bacteroidales bacterium | reverse complement strand
TCAGTTTGAAACACGTCCGTAACATATTGTCTGCGGCAGCGCTGGCGACAGCGCTGCTGCTGACTTTTGTCTCCTGCCAGGGCGGGGATGAACCCGACTATGTGAAGCCGCAGGTTTCCCTGGCCGTCAATCCCGTCACCAGTGCGGCAGGGGAGCAGTTTGTGGACGTGACGGCCGGCAGCGACTGGGAAATTTCCTTCGCTTACGAAGGCGCCCAGACGGGCTGGGCCAGCCTTTCCGCTTATTCCGGCAAGGGCAATACCGGCGGCATCACCCTGAAATACACCGCCAATACTGCCGCCGAATCCCGCTATGTTACCATCAGTATCACCAGCAAGGGGGGCAACGGCAGCGTCCAGTTCAGGCAGTACGGCACTTCCGAACCCGAAACACCCCTGCCCGGGGGTTACGGCGAAGACGTGACGTCGCTGAAGTGGCTGGAACTGCCGGCAACGGTCGAGGGCGACGGCTGCGAGTTCTTCTATCACCTCATGAACGGCGGCAAAGACCGCAACTACTCGTTCTACTACAGTTACGACGATTTCATCTCCTTCTGGGTGGCCTATCCGCTGAATGTCGGCCTCATCGGCTCATCCATTGGCGGGCGTACCGACGCCTGGGGCTACGACCCCCTGATCCCCAAGGATATGCAGCAGTATATCGTGAACGAGGCGGGCATGGGCGTGTCGTACGGCACCGGTCACACCCGCGGGCACCAGATTCCTTCGGCCGACCGCTACGGCACCCAGGCCAACAACGCGGCGACCTTCTATGCCACCAACATGACCCCGCAGGATTACAACTTCAACGGGGGCATCTGGGCCGACCTGGAAAACAACGTGAGGTCGCTGGCCAGGAAGGCCGACACCCTTTACGTGGTTACCGGCTGCGTACGCGGGAGCGAATACATCGTGGACCGCGGCGGGCGCAGGATAAACGTTCCCGCGGCCTATTTCAAGGCGTTCCTGTTCTACTCGAACAGCGGCGCCGCATACACTTTCCAGCGCTTTGACGGTTATGCCGGCATTGCGGTTTACATGGAGCACAGGAGCACCCTTTCCGGCACCAGCGCCCAGTATGCCATGAGCATCAAGGAGTTGGAAGAAAAGACCGGAATCGAGTTCTTCGCCGCTCTGCCTTCGGTCGTAGGCAATGAAACGGCCGGCAAGATAAAGGCCCAGGGGCCTGTCAACACGTCCACGTCAGTCTGGCCTCCGTCGGACTGGTGGACCAAATAACAAGAGCTTATGAAAAAACTACTGATCTTCATTCTCGCCGTCATCACGCTGGCCGGATGCGGCACCAGTTCCAAAACCACGGGCGTAAAAGCCGGAAAGCATAGCTATGTGATAGGTTTCTACAACCTCGAGAACCTTTTCGACTACGAGCACGATGAAGGTAAGAACGATTACCAGTACCTCCCGGACGGCCAGAACCAGTGGACCGAAGCCAAGTACCAGAAGAAGGTTCACAACATGGCCCAGGTCATCGCCGCCATGAAGCAGGATAACGGAATATGGCATACCATCCTGGGCGTAAGCGAGGTAGAGAACCGCCGCGTTCTGGACGACCTGGTGAACGATCCGCAGATCCTGGATGCCAATTTCCAGATAGTGCATTATGACGGCCCGGACCGCCGAGGCGTGGACGTGGCCCTGCTCTACAAGCCCGAGCAGTTCAAGGTGCTCGAGAGCAAAAGCATCCCCTTCACCTTCGAACCGTCCTCGATCGACTTCAGCGAGTGGACCCAGGAAGAGAAGGACAATTTCCGCACCCGTGACATCCTGATGGTGCGTGGCATGCTCGACGGCGACATGGTCGCGGCCTTCGTGGCGCACCTGCCTTCCCGTCTCGGCGGCAAGGGCGCCGACCTCCGCCCGAGGGGCGCCGAAATCATCTACCAGAATGCCATGGAGCTCGAGAAGCAGTATCCCGGCATCCGCATCGTGGTGATGGGCGACATGAACGACAATCCGTCCGACGCCAGCATGACCACCTACATGCACGGCAAGGAGTATATCGAAGAGATGGCACAGGAAGATTTCTTCTCGCCGCTCCTGCGCATGCTCAACGAAGGCTACAGCTCCCTTTTCTATCAGGGCTCCAGCAATATCTACGACATCATCCTGGTGAACCACCAGTTCGCCACGGCCCCCGATTCCGGACTCAAGATCATCCCCATCCACCAGAAGGGCTACTACTGCCGCATCTTCCACAAGGATTTCATGACCGTGCAGAGCGGGCAGTACAAGGGCACGCCTTTCCGCACGTTCAGCAACGGCGCCTTCGTGGGCGGCTACTCCGACCATTACCCCACCTATATAGTTGTATCCAAATAAAATTCATCCTATGATAAAGAAGATTGTTCCGGCGTTTGCCGCCCTGCTCTGTTCGCTGGCCCTGTTCGCGCAGGAGCCCACCGGCGGAGTCAAGGGTACGGTAATCACGCGCGGCACCAAAGAGCCCGTGCAGAACGCCAAACTCGAACTGTTCTCCGGAGCGGAGCTGATTGGCAGCGTGCTCTCGGCCGAAGACGGGTCCTTCATGATTCCGGGCCTCGCCGACGGCATGTACACCCTGGTCATCACCTCCAGCGACTACATGCAGAACACGGTCAACGTAACGGTCAACGACGGCTACGTGAAGAACATGTTCAACCTGTCGCTCACCCGCACCCAGAGCGAAACCGCCATCGAGGACGCCTCCCTGCTGGAGTTCGACCTCGACGACAGCGGCTATAACGACGCCCCCACGGTGCTCTTCGGCAGCAACGACGTGTTCAACGAAATCGTGAGCTACAATTTCTCGAGCGTCCGCTTCAAGAACCGCGGATACGCCAGCGAGAGCCAGGATGTCTACCTGTCGGGCGTCAAGATGAACGACGCCATGACCGGCTACGGCCCCTTCAGCCTCTGGAGCGGCCTGAATGAAGCCACCCGCGCCAAGGACGCCACCACCGGAAACGAGATGGCCGACGTCGCCTTCAGCGGCTACAACGGTTCCACCAACATCTTCGGCGACGCCACCAGCATGCGTACCGGCAGGCGCTTCAGCGTGCTCACCAACACGGCCTTCTACCGCCTCAGGCTCATGGGCTCCTACGCGACCGGCGTCATGGACAACGGCTGGGCCTTCGCGGTGAACGCCAGCGCCCGTCTCGGCGGAAACGACTGGATCAAGGGCGTTTACTACCGCAGCTTCGCCTATTCGCTGGCTGCCAGCAAGGTGTTCGAGCACTCCAAGCTCCACTTCATCTTCATGGGCACCCCGGGCAGGAGGGGAGCGCAGAACGGCTCCACCCAGGAGGTTTACGACCTCACCGGCGACAACATGTACAACTCCAACTGGGGCTACCAGAACGGGGTTATCCGCAACGCCCGCGAGCGCCGCACCCACGAGCCCATCGCCGTGGTGAGGTATGACTTCAAGCCCACCGACCGCTTCGAGGGCAGCGCCACCGTACTGTACCGCTTCGGCAAGAACGGCTACACCGCGCTCGACTGGTACAACGCCCAGGATCCCAGGCCCGACTATTACCGCAACCTGCCCAGCTACTTCTACAACGCCGATCCCGACTGGAACCGCAACAGCGAGTCCAAGGCGGCCTGGGCGAACGAAGTCTGGACCAATGCCGAGGCTTATCCGCAGTACACGCACATCAACTGGGACAAGCTCTACCAGGTGAACCAGAACGATGTCGACGCCAACGGCCAGAAGCGTGCGCACTACGTGCAGCAGGAGCGCCGCACCGACCAGAAAGACCTGAACTTCGCCACTCACGTCAAGTTCAAGGCCGCCGACTTCCTCACCATGCGTGCGGGCGCCAGCGCCAAGATCAACAAGACCGAATACTACAACATCGTGGCCGACCTTCTCGGGGGCGACTATTTCGTGAACATCGACAACTTCGCCGACCGCGACTACGCTTCCAACCCCTCCATGGTGCAGAACGACCTCGATTACTACAACGCCCACGGTGAAGCCCAGAAGGTGAAGGTCGGTGACAAGTATTCCCACGACTACTTCGCCCACGTGCAGAATTACGAGGGCTGGGTGGGCGCCGACTTCGCTTCCGGCAACTTCAGCGCGAAGCTGGCCGGACGCCTTGGCTACAGCCTCTTCTGGCGCGAGGGCGTCTGGAAGAAGGGCCTCTTCCCCGACAATTCCCAGGGTGACAGCGAGCATCTCGGCTTCCTCACCTATGCCGGAAAGGCCGCCCTCAACTACGTGATAGGCGGCAATATGCGCGTCTATGCGAACGTGGGTTACTATGAGGATGCCCCCAGGTTCAACCAGGCCTTCCTTTCGCCCCGCACCCGCAACAGCGTCGCGTCCAACCTCACCACCTCCAAGACTTTCGCGTCCGACATCAACTGGCAGTATTCCGGAAACGGCTACAACGTGCGACTCACCGGTTTCTACGCCACCATCAAGGACCAGACCGACCTGATGAGCTTCTACGACGACCTGCAGAACGCGTTCACCAATTTCAGCATGTCCGGCATCGACGAGCGCCACATGGGCGTGGAACTGGGCTTCAAGGTGCCCCTCCCGGTCGACGGCTTCTCCCTCAAGGGCGCGGCCAGCGTGGGTGAGTACATCTACACTTCCACTCCCTACATGACCCAGACGGTGGACAATTCCGCCCGCATAGTGGTGGACAACGCCCCAGTGACCTACTGGAAGTCCAGCCCGCTCCTCAGCTACGACTCGAACGGCAATATCGACGACCACGGCGGAGCCCAGCAGAAGCATTACGTGCCCGCTACCCCGCAGACCGCCGCAAGCCTCGGCCTGAGCTGGAACAAGAACTACTGGTTCATCGACGCTGACGTCGAGTACTTCGACCGTAACTATCTGGACATGAATCCGTTCTACCGCACCGACCAGGCCGTGAAGGGCCCGGACGGAATCGCCACGGCGGAGGAAATCCTCTACATGACCGCCCAGGAGAAGTTCGATCCCGCATGGCTGGTCAACTTCAGCGTCGGCAAGAGCTGGTACATCAAGTACAAATACCAGCTCGGCGTGAACCTGAACGCCAAGAACGTGCTCAACAACACCAACGTCAAGACCGGCGGTTACGAGCAGACCCGCCTGGTGGACAACACCACCAGCAAGACCCGCTACTACCGCTTCGATCCGCGGTACTTCTACTACACCGGGTTCAATTACATGATCAACGTTTACTTCAGATTCTAAGGAGGCTACGAGATGAAAAAGACAGTATTTGCAATCATCATCGCCGCAGCGGCGTTATTCACGGCCTGCGAAGAATGGGGTCCGGTGTTCACCGCCGGATATGAAGAGCCCTCGGCTGAAAAGGTGTACACCGATGCCGACATGTCGGCGTACGGCAGCATGATGACCATCGCCGACCTCTCCAAGATGTACAAGTCCAAGACAGGCGGCTCTCCCGTCAAGCTCACATCGGGCTGGATCAAGGGACAGGTCATCAGCAGCGACTTCTCCGGCAACATCTACCGCACCATGTACATCCAGGACGAGACCGGTGGAATCGAAGTCAAGACGGGACGCACCAACATGAGCAACGACATCCGCAAAGGCCAGTGGGTTTACATTAACCTGAACGGCCTGACGCTCGGAATGTACGGCGGCAAGACCGGCAACTACGGCGGCGCCGGCATGATCCAGCTCGGCCTCGAGGACCAGAGCGGAGAATACGAGACGGCCTACATCGACCTTCCCCTCCTTGTAGACAAATATATCTTCAAGGGTGCCATGGGAAGCGAAGTGGCGCCGGTCGTGCTTTCGGAGAACATGCTTCCCGGCAAGAACGACACCCAGGCCACCAATCATTACATCGGTACTTACGTGACGCTCAAGGGGCTCAAGTACGGCGACCAGGTGTTCGCCCTGCTCTATCTCACATATAACGAGAACACCAAGAACAGCAGCAACCGCATCTTCCTGTCCGACCGCACCTGGGGCATCACCACATGGGCCCTCACCAAGGACAGGATGGGCAGCATGCTGGAAGCCGGCACCTGGGACAGCGTCAACGTGGGCAACAGCGGCGACTACAAGTACGGCACCGTGGGCGACCATCGGGCCGTCAAGGGCACCAACGGCGACACCTACGGTGACATCGAACGCAACGCCTACAGCGTCAGCCACTATTTCAAGATGGGCTCCACCGACATCCAGGTCCGCAGCAGCGGCTACGCCCGTTTTGCCGACATCGAAATCGATCCCGACATCCTTTCGGGCAATGTCACTGTGGACATGACCGGCATCCTCACCATGTATCAGGGCAGCATCCAGTTCACCCTGATCGACCTCGACGGTGTAACCAAAAACTGACAATCATGAAAAAAGCTTTAACCGTTCTCCTGGCAATCATGAGCATATCTGCCTGTACACACAAAAACGTATTACTGCAGGAGTGGGACACCCCTTACGGCATTCCGCCCTATGACAAGATAAAGGTCTCCGACTACATTCCCGCCATCAAGGAGGGAATAAAGCAGCAGCAGGCCGAGATAGAGGCGATAACCTCCAACACCGAGGCTCCCACCTTCGAGAATACCATCGTTCCCCTCGAGCTTTCGGGACGCCTGCTCGAAAGGGTCACGGGTGTGCTCTTCAACGTTACCGAAACCGACCGCAGCGACGCCCTCGACAAGGTGGTGGAGGAGGCCCTTCCGCTCATAAGCGCCCATGGCGACGACATTGCCTTCAACAAAGCCCTCTATGAGAGGGTGGCGGCGGTTTACAACGGCGACCAGAGCGGCTTGAACACCGAGCAGAAGATGGTGCTCAAGAACCATTTCGAGGACTTCGAGCGCGAGGGCATCGGCCTTCCCGAGGACAAGCAGGCCCGCCTGCGCGAGATCAACTCCGAGCTCGCCACCAAGTGCCAGAAGATAGGCAACAACATCCTTGCGGAAAGCAATGCCTTCAAGGAGAAATTCGGCTTCAGCGTGAGCGACTATTCCGACAAGATGACCACCACGGCCGACCGCGACCTCCGCAAACAGTACCTGGAGGCCTACACCATGCGCGGCCATAACGGCAACGAGTTCGACAACCGCGCTCTTGCCGTGGAGGTGCTCAAGCTCCGCCTCGAAAAGGCCCGCATCCTCGGCTACGAGACTTCCGCCGCCTATGAACTTTCCGACAAGATGGCCCACGACCCTGCAACGGTCGACGCCTTCCTGGAGGGAATCATGAAGGCCTCCACCTCCAGCGCAAAGCAGGAGGTTGCCGAGATGCAGAAGATCATGGACGCCGAAATAGCCGAGGGCAAGCTCCCGGCAGGCAGCAGGATAGAGCCCTGGGACTGGTGGTACTACGCCGAGAAGGTGCGCGTGGCGAAATACGCCCT
>JAFZLP010000114.1 GCA_017551405.1 Bacteroidales bacterium | reverse complement strand
TTTTATAAATATTTGTAAAATTTTTCATAACGAAAAAGCCGGACACAGTCCGGCAGTTCCAAGGCTTAAATTGCAGAGTTTCAGTCCGTAACAAATACAAAACTGTACAGTTCGCAGAGGGATCTTCCGGGCTCGGGACTTTCGAAGCGGAAATAGAGGGCGTGCTTGCCTGAAATGCGCCCGGGCTTCACCGGGATAGCAAGCTCGCAGTCGCGCTGAGCTTCGGTTCCGGAAAGGGTCGCTTTCCCGATCACAACTCCCCCTTCTTCAGGCGACGGTCCGTCCACGAGGACCACTATTTCTCCCTCCACTCCAAGAGGCATCATTCCAAGTATGAGCTTAACCTTCCTGCGCCCTTTCAAAGAGTTGAAATTCAAGTATTTGTATCCAACTACAGAGCCGGCAGTATTATTCACTACCGGAGCGAAATGATACGGATTGTCTTCCAGATAATCAGCCCTCACATACGAGCCCGAGAAATGATAATCGGGATATGAAACCTTCGTCTCCGAAGGGCCGGTATAATGGCAGGCCAGACCTGCCGGTTGTCTTTGGAGAGGGTTCAAGCCACCGGTGCGGAAGCCCTCGGAATTGTACTCCGCCTCGCTTATCTCCACCCTGCCATCCACGACCTTCACCTCGACCGGAGCGACCATGGCCTGCCGCGAAAACTCGTTTGTGCCGCTCTGCCGGTGATAGAACACCCACCACTTCTCTCCTATCCTGCAAAGCGAGCCGTGGGTATTCCCACCCACGTTCGCCGTCACCACGGGTTTCCCGTCCGCTCCCACCGACCGGGCCCTGCCGTCGATCAGGGTGCCGCCATAGGTGAACGGGCCCAGCGGGTTGTCAGAATAAGCGTAGGCCAGAGTGTAATTGCACGCCGGAAGCCCGAATTCCCCGGGACTCGTCACCCGGCTGTAGACGAGCACGTATTTGCCGTCTATCTTGCGCATCGAGGAGGCCTCGTAAAAGCGGAACACGCCGTCCTGCTCGTAGCCGGAAACCAGGTCTCGGACTATCTCAGTCCCCTCCTTCACCGTGCACATGGTAGCGGGGTCGAGCTCCGCCCCGCAGGAACGGCCGAATCCCCAGTAGCCGTATACGCGGCCGTCGTCGTCCACGAAAAGGGCCGGATCGAAGCCGAAAACGCCGTAGGTGCTGCGGCCGTCCGGATTCCAGTTGCACACCTCGAAAGGCCCGTCGGGCCGCGAAGACTTTGCTATGAGGTTCTGCCTGCCCCCGTTCTGCACGTTGGGGCAGAGGTAATAGACTTTTCTGCCGTTTTCAATGACCTCGGCAACATCCGGGGCGAAAAGCAGGTCCGCGCGTCCGCCGGGGTTTAGCAGCGAGCCGTCCCGGCCGTAACGGGAAGTGAAGATCACCCCGTCATAGCGCCAGGCGGAGAGATCCTCCACCGGAGCCGACCAAACCACCTGGTCGAGGCCGCAGTAGCTGCTTCGCAGATTGTCGTGGGAGCCATAGACATATACCCGCTGCCGGCCGGGATTGTCGGGGTCTTCGAACACGTAAGGCTCCCCGTCCGGAATATGCTCCCAGAGCGGCAGATAGGGGTTCTGCGCGCCCAGCGGCAAGGCCGCGGCGAACAGGACGATTAAGGCCGGGAACAGGCGTCTCACTGCACCCTGGCGATGAATTCAGCCTTGGCCTCCCCGAGGCGGGGCTCCTGATGATGGATGTCGTGGCCGCTCAGCGGGAAGCACTTGTACTGCTTGTCGCCGGGGATCAGATTATAGCCGGCGAAATTGGTGTGCGGCGGGCAGGTGACATCCTGGAGCCCGAAACACATGAAGGTCGGGCATTTGATGTACTGCGCGAAGTTCTTGACGTCGAAATAGCTGAGCACTTCGAGGCCCTTTTCTTCGGAAATCCCCTCCTTCTCCCAGCCGGGGACGATCTCGCTGGCAGGCCATTCGGCAACCTTGATGTAGTCGGGGAAATCGCTCATGAACGGAACCTGAGGAATGATATAGCAGAACAAATCGGGCATGAGGGCAGCCGTGACGAGGGTGAAAGCCCCGCCCTGGCTGGCGCCTTCCGCCCAGATGCGCCCGGGATCGGCGTTGGGAAGGGTCTGCACGAACTGCATGGCACGTACGCAGTCCATGTAGGCGCCCTTGTAATAGTACAGGTCCTTGTCGGAAAGGCCGCGGGCAATCCAGTCCTTGACCGGGGTCGAGAACTCGCTGATGCCCTGTTCGCGGGCCGAGGTGGTGAAGTCTATCCTGTCGGGGTTCGCCGACGGATCTTCGGGCCACGGCATGGAATTGTAGCCGTTGAAGGTCACGCGGACCTCGTATTTGCCGGGCTTCACCGGTTCCACCAGCCATCCGCGGATGGGCACTCCCCCGTAAGACACCATGTCCACCACCCAGGTGCGGCGTACGCCGTTGCTCCGTTCGGGGATGAGGGTCTTGCGGAAACGGGGCGCCGTGGCGTCGAGTTCGGCCCTGGTCTTCTGCCAGAAGGCCTCGAAATCGGGCTGGGCGTCGCGCGGGGAAGAGATGTCTTCGGGATCGCACCCCACGTTGAAGGCCTTTTCCATAAGGCCGTCCTTCACATACAGGCGGGCAATGTAGAAGCCCGGCTCGAGCCCCATCCGGAACTCCACGGTGTCGGTCCCCTTTCCGGGATGCGCGACGGCCGAAAGATTTCTGTAGGGCTCGTGCTTGTCGGTCGTAATCTCCAATGACACAACGACTTTGCCCACTCTTCCCTGCTTGGTGCGCACCACCGCCCGGAGAGGCTTCTGGTCGGCCACGGTGTACATCCAGTCGTTCTCGAGCAGCGGCTCCACGCTGTAGTTGCAGTTGGTATGGGCCGCCGCGTTCTTGATGAGGTTGGTGGTGGAGGCGTCGGAGACATAGACTCCGTTCAGGCCCTGGGCCTCCTGCGCCGGATCGCCGCAATAGGCCATGCCGCGGCTCCACTGGGTGCCGTCCGGCTGCTTGGGGGCGAATCCGCTCCAGCCCCAGAAATTGAGGCCTCCGAAGGCGCCGCCCTTCTCGTCGGAATCCACCACAGCGTCGACTATGGTCTGATAGTAGATGTCCCTGCCCCAGGTGCCCCAGTCATTGTGCATCCCGTCGCGCGGGAAGCCGAATTCCTCGACCACGATGGGTTTGGAGAGCCTCTTGGCGATTTCGGCATGACGCGCCAGATAATTGCGGGTGGAGTCCACCGCGGCGTTTATGTAGCCCTCGGGGGACGGGCCCGGAGCCCAGCTCCAGTTATAAGGCCAGATGTGGATGGTAAGATAGTCGATGTCGGGGCAGGAATGCACCTGCTCGAAGAGCTCATAGCTGTTTTCGCAGCCCCAGGCGCCCTCGCTGCCGGTGGAGACCATGTGGTTGGGGTCGGTTTCCTTGATGGTGCGGGCAGCCTTGGCAATCCACTCCACGAACTGCCTCTGCACCGAAGTGTCGGCCGAGAAGCAGCGCGGCTCGTTGGCAATCTGCCAGCTGAATATGGCGGGATCGTCCCTGTAGGGCTTGCCGGTGACGGTATTGGTGCGGCCCACTATGTTGCGGATGTGCTGGTAATAAAGCTCCTGTGCCCTGGTGTTGGTGCTGAACTGCGCCATCTGCTGCATGAACGGCCAGTATCCGTCGCGGGACGGGATCAGCGCCGGACCGGCGCCGGCCCATTCCAGATACACCCCGAAACCGCCGGTCCATTCCCAGGCATTGTTCAGGAAAAGCACGGCTGTCATGTCGCGTTTTCCCATCTCCGCCAGGAGCCTGTCCAAGCCCCTCAGGAGGGTGTCGTTGTACACTCCGGGCTCTTTCTGGAGAGTGGGTTCGATGCGGGTGGGAACCCCGTCGGGGCCGTCTCCGCCGACCATTACGCGCAGATTGGTGATGCCCAGGCCCTTGAGGGTGTCGAGCTCCTTCACAAGGCGGTCGATGTCGCCGCCCTCGCCTTCCGAGGCGAGGATGGACCCGTACCAGAAATTGGCACCTATGTGCGTGATTTTCTTGCCGTTACGGACAAAATGGCCGTCCTCCACGCGCACTATTCCGCTGTCTTTCGAGCAGGAAACCAGCGCGACAAGCGCAAGCAGGATGCTTGCAATTATGTATTTGGTTTTCATATTTCTAAATGTCCAGGACAACTCGTTTTCCGGTGTATTTCACCATGATGCCTTCCTTGTCGGGATCGTACGCAACGGGATTGATTCCGGAAACGGGAACCACCACGAAGGTCCTTTCCGCCAGCATTCCGGGGAACGAACCCTTCCTGGCCTCTATTTCGAGCCGGTGCGAGTATTCATCGTAATTGAAGGTTATGGTGGAGTAAGCGCCCTTTTCGTAGGCGTAATTCAGGTTTTCATCCTCGTAGAGCGTGAAAGTACCGTTCGCGCCCTTGTAGACGTAGAGACGGATGGGATCGGCCGCCTTCTCGTCACTCCACTCCATGGCAGGGCCGAAAGGCACTATGGAACCGGCGCGCACGTAAAGCGGCATACGCCCGTACGGGGCATCCGCCGTGACGGTACTGCCTCCCGGGATAAGGGTGCCGGTGTAGAAATCGTACCAGTCGGAATTGACAGGCAGATAGACCTCGCGAGAACGCGCCTTGTACTCGTAGACGGGGCAGGGCATGAAGGCAGGACCGAACATCCACTGGTCGGAGATGTCGTTCACTCCGGGATCTCCCGGGAAGTCCATCGGGAGGGCCCTCATGATGGTGTAGTCCTTGAAATGGACGGCGCCGGCGAGGGAATAGATGTAAGGCATCAGGCGGTAGCGCAGGCGCATGTACCACAGTATGCTTTCGTATGCGGGAGTGCCCTCGTCGGCGATGTTCCAGAGCTCCCTGCGGGGGAACTGGCCGTGGGTGCGGAACAGTGGCACGAAGGTTCCGAACTGGTGCCAGCGGGTCTGCATCTCACGCCATTCCTCGAGGTTCTCGGGCCTGTAGAAGCGCGATTCCACGCAGAATCCGCCTATGTCCATTCCCCAGATGGGAAGGCCGCTCATGCAGTAGCCGAGGCCGGCGCTCATCTGGGCGCGCATGTCGGTCCAGGTGGTGCCGATGTCGCCGCTCCAGGAGGCGGTGGAATAGCGCTGGAGACCGGGGAAACCGCTGCGCGTGAGCAGGAACACCCTCCTGTCGGGTTCGATCCCCCTCTGGCCTTCGTAGATGGCCATGGCGTTCACCAGGGCGTAGGCGTTGAAATACTCGGTGGAGGGGCCCAGGGCGGTGGGGCCGGTGAGGGCTTTCTGGTAGGGCCACGGCTGGCAGTCGCGCAGGTTGGGCTCGCTGGCGTCCATCCACCAGGAGTCTATCTTGCGCCCGTACTTGCTGTAAAGCTTGTCGTCCATCTGCTGCCAGAACATGGCGCGGGCATCGGGGTTGTAGGCATCGTAGAAGGTTTCGGGATAGCCCAGGAAGTCGAGCAGCGAATCCTCGACGGCCCGCATGAACACATAGCCGCGGTCCCGCATCTGCTCGAAATTATCAGTGTTGGTATAGTACTTGGGCCAGACGGAAATCATGAACCTGCCGTGCAGGGCGTGGATGTCGTCCAGCATCTTTTCGGGATCGGGGAAACGGGTTTCGTCGAAATCGTGGCTGCCCCACTGGTCGGGCTTCCAGTACTGCCAGTCCTGGACTATGTTATCTACAGGTATATGTCTGTCCCTCAGCTCTTTGAGTGTCCCGACAATCTCTTCCTGCGAAGTGTAGCGTTCGCGGCTCTGCCAGAATCCCATCACCCACTTGGGCATGACCTGGGCCTTGCCGGTAAGGGTGCGGTAGCCGGAAATTACCTCATCGGCCGAAGGGCCGGCGATGAAGTAATAATCCACGCCGGGATTCATCTCGCTCCACAGCGAAAGCTTCGACTGCTCTTCGGGCGTACGGTAGGGCGCCACGCGCAGGCCGGTGTAGGACACGTCGCCGTCGGGCCTCCAGTTCACGCAGACGGGAGTCTTCTCCCCTGCCTTGAGGGCGACTTTGAACTTGACGGAATTGGGGTTCCAGGCGGGCCTCCAGACCTCGCTCACCACCTCCTTGCCGCCTATGGTAACACTCTGATACCCGGCATAGTACAAAGAGAAGTAATACTCGCCGTCCTGCGGCGCCTGCACATAGCCTTCATACTTAACCCTGGCCCCGTTGAGGGGAATGTCGGGAAGGTTTTTGATAGCCCATTCATCCTCGAAATAGAGGGAGTCTTCGGGACGCACCAGCTTTCTGCCGGGGGCCTCATAGGTGCCGGTAAGGTGGCCGAAACGGCCCTCCTTGTCGTACAGGGTGAGCACCTTGCCCAGCTGGACATAGCCTTCGGGGTTGCCGAAACGGGTCCAGGAATAGCTGTCCCAGAGTATGCCGTAGCCCTTGTTGCTGAGCACGAAGGGGCAGCTGATCTTGGTATTGTACTGGTAGAGGTCCTGATTGTCGCCTTTGTGGTTCAGGATGAAATCCTGCTGCTGCCCGAGGCCGTAGAACGCCTCGTCGTCGGGGCTCTCCCAGACCTGCTGGACGCTGTATTCGCTTTTCCCTTCGATAGTTATGGGAGTGAACTCGCGGCGGTCTTCCTGCGAAAGGAGCCTGCCGTCGGGCGCGAAGAACGCGACCCGGCCGTCCGCCTTTGAAACCTTTACCAGCAGTTTGGAAGTCGTAAGCTCAAGCCCTTCGGGGGTGTTTTTGACGCTGTACTTGACCTTTGCGCTTTGCGGCACGATCATCAGGCTCTGCCTGTCGGAAAAAGCCTTTTCGGGCGTGGCGCTCACGCGGATGATCTTTTCTGTAACGGGTTCCAGACGCACCGTAACGCCGTTTTCGCACTCAAGCACGGCCTTCTGTCCGCAGCCTGCCAGGACAGGCGCAAGGAGCAGGACAATCAGATTCCAGTATTTTCTCATAACTTACAAATATAATTCTTTATGCTTTATTTTTACTATTTTTGAAGCATGAAAATATCTCATTTCGTTTACGGCCTCGCGGCAGCCCTCCTGCTGGCGGGGTGTGGCAAGGCAAACGTTCCGGTCTACTGCTGGGGCGGTTTCCCGGAAGGCGCCACGGAAGAATCCCTTCAGTCTGAATACAAGGAACTCAAGGCCCGCGGAGTCAAGGGCGTATGCATCAACGGTGGCTTCGACTTCGAGAAGACCGCCGTCGCCGCCAAGGCCGCCCGCGCCGCAGGGCTGGAGTATCACGCCTGGGCACCCTGCATGCTCCAGGCCGGGCTCGACCCGAGCTGGTACGCCGTCAACCGTCTTGGCCAGAGCGCCCATGACGTGCAGGCCTACGTTCCCTACTACAAGGCCCTCGACCCCCGAAATCCCGAGGTAATCGACTGGCTGGTAGACAAATACACCCGCATCGCCGAGATTCCCGAGGTGGACTACGTGCAGCTCGACTACATCCGCTATCCCGACGTCATCCT
>JAFZLP010000113.1 GCA_017551405.1 Bacteroidales bacterium | reverse complement strand
TATAGCGGAAACGGTCGGGGGCGCTCCCGAAAAGGTAAAGATTTACAATATCGAACAGACCGGCTCCGTCACGCTCGGCGAAGAACTCGAGCGCCGCAGGAACGCCATCAATCTCCGAATCAAGAAAAACGGGGAATATCTCGTGGACTACAAGTCGCAGGGCATGGTCAAGAACGCCGCCAAAAAGAAGGCCGACATCGCCAGGGACCGCGAGCGGCTGGCAGGCCTGGAAGAAATAGCCGCGGTGCATGCCGCGCAGTCAGACAGCGTGATTGTCCTCGTTTACAAGCTGAGCGGCGAAGCCGTCAACGCGGGAGGCGGCAAGGTGAAGGTGGACAATATGTACGCCGCCGTCACCCCGGACCTCCGCGTGCTGGCATTCGACAAAGATGCCCGGGCCCTTCTGAAGAGCACCGGGCATGCAATTCCGGGTTACGAAAGCCTCTATGAGGCCGGCGGGGAGGATTAATTTTCTATCTCGAGGGTTTCCGGCGCGGCCGTGTTGGCGCGATAGTGCGGGGCATACAGGCTTTCCACCACCGCGGCGGGGCACTGGAAGGCGCCCGACCTGGTCACGTAGTACTCTTCATAGACTTCCGTCTTCTCTTCGGGATAGCTCTCATACCACAGTTCGATGCGGTCGGCAAGCACGCTGCGGTAACATCCGTAGCGGTAGCCGGAGGTCTGGTTCACCGGCACGAGGCCCGCATTGTGCGGGAGCGTGATGCGGACGAAGCTGCGGTTCTCTTCATTGTTGATGCTCCATCTGATGCGGATGCGGTCGCCGACCTTCAGTGAATCGGCGGGCCCGCCCGAAACGGAACCGCGATAGTACCATTCTCCGGAAGGCTTGCTGTATTCGACGGGCTGCCTGCTGATTTCCATGCCGTTGCCTGTGGCGATTATTTCGCTGAACGGCTTGGTGTAGACCGCGCTGAGCGCCAGGACTCTGGTGTCGAGCACCGCCTGCGAGGCGTCCATAACCGACGCGATGGCCTCGATGTAACCGGGATCATCCTCCCAGTGCTGGGTCTCCTTCTGAAGCATTATCCACAGGCGGATGCCATCAGAAATATCATTGTAGCCGCTGGTAGCCAGGAGGTTGCAGAGCTTGCTGTGGGCGTAGAGCTCGGTTTCGAGCAGGCCCCTCCAGGGCATCACCAGGTTGGGATAGTAGATGCCGCCGCCATTATGGGGCTCTGCATACTGCACCAGCGATTCCACATCTGCCTTGAGCGACTTCTTCAGCCTTCTCGCAGCCATCAGCCTGATGCCCATGTCATGGGCCAAGGCCGTGCCGCCTTCGAGCTCGGAAAGGTTCTTGAGTGTGGCGAGGCGCCTTGTCTTGGCGAAGAGCCAGCCGTTCAGGCCGCGTTCCTTGGAGGGAACCAGATAAGCGCGCACGCTCTTGCGGAAGTCCCTGGTAGTCTTCTGGTCGAAGCTGACCTCCGGGAAGAGGCTGCGGACAAACAGGTACTGTTGCATGCTGATGCCGCAGTACCACCAGCGCTTGGAATCGCGCGGCTTGAAGAATTCGCTGTCGAGGAAATGGACCGCGGCTTCTTCGTCGATGATGCCCAGACCCTTCATCCTTTCCAGTACTATAGCGGTGACCATGGGCGAGGACGACATGCCCTTGAACCATGAGAAGCCTCCGTCTTCGCCCTGAAGGGCCAGGAGCTTCGAAACGATGCCGTCGTAATCGAACTCCACCTCCTCTCCAAGCCTGTCGCAGAGCGATTTGGCATAGAGCGCTTCGGAAAGCGATATGGCATTTTCGGCGTTGGGGGTGATCTTTTCCGGCACGGCTTCGCGGATCATGTCGAGGATGGAGATGTCGCGAAGGCTGGCCTCGCCGCCCGGGACGTTCACGAATGCATTTCTCAGCGAAGCTTCCAGTTCCCGGGCCGATGCGCCCTGGAGAAGCACGCCGGAGTGGGACTCTGTAAGAGTTTGTACGGCTTTGTGTACGGGAACCGTGACGAATACGGCGTCAGCGCCGATGGGAAGGGTAGTGGGCTTGAAGGTGATTTTGAGTCCGAGGACGTCTACCGCAGGCGCAGTGAGCGGGAAATCGAAACTGCAGGAGCCGTTTCCGGGCACCTTGACCGTCTTCGAGGACGAGGAGAGTACCGGACCGGTCTTGTAGGACGCCCCGTTTATGACGTCGACCTGCAGCGTGCCGTCGGCATCGCCGATGAGGGTGCTGGACAGCCCCACGCGCACGTTCCACTTGTCCCCTTCGTAGATGAACTTGGGCTCCACAAGGCTGATCTTCACCGGGATGGTGACCACCATCTCGCGCCTGAGCGTTTCGTTGCGCATGTCCTTGTCGTGCGAGAAGAGCTGCACGAAGAAGGTGGAGAGCTTGTCGGAATTGGTGAAACTGAACTCCACCGTGCCGTCTTTGTCGGCCTTGAGGAAGGGCTCCCAGGCTATCGTGGTGGCGAAATCTTCGCGGATGGGGATGTCGTCGGCTTCGGAAACAGCTCCCGATGCGGAATCGGCCATAGGCGCCTCGACGGCGGCTTCTTCCACCATCATTTCAACTTCGTCGACGCGGGCGGCGCCCTTGCTCATGACCACGTTTCTGCCGTAGGCAATGATGATGGGAGAGCTGCAATCCTCGCCGGGGTAGTTGTTGTAGGATATGTAGGGGATCGGCCACGGATCCGATTTTACTGAAACCCAGCTGTTGGGCATGAAACGTTCGGTACTCTTGTCGAATACGGTGGCTGCAACTTCCGCCCCGGGTCCGGTCTTGATCGTGAACGTGTAGTGGGCGCCCGGAGAAGTGGTGTCGAGGAAGCGTTCGAAGCTCAGCGGCATGTCGTAAGCGTGGTTCTCGCGCATCCTGGTCACCCTGTAACTGTATGCATGCTTATTCTGGAAATAAACAATGTTCAGGGACAGGGTTGCCGGGTAGCTGTCCAGATAGGGGTATCTTACCTCGGTGGTGGCATAGCCGTCGCCCTTCGGGGCGAAGCGTATCACTTTGCGCTCCAGCAGTTTGTCGCCGGTTCCGTACAGTTCGACCGCCGCCCATGTGACCTGCTTGCCGGCCACGGCCTTTATGGCGATGTCGCTGCCGTCCCCCGCGGAGACATCCTTGAAGTAATAGTCAATGTCGTACTCGGGTTTCTGCTCTCCCTGGATGAACACCCATTTCTCGAAGTCCATGGTTTCGCCGGTGACGTCGGTAACCCTCACGCTGACCGCATAGCGGGAGCCCCAGCGGGTGTTTTCCCTGACAATGGGGATGGTGAAGGCGAAGCGGTTCTTTTCGAGGGAAAGGTCTCCGGAGGCATAATTGGAACCGTCGTGCATGACGGTGTATGTGATTTTGGCGCCGTTCAGGGAGTGCCCAGAATAGGCCAGGACCGTGCCCTTGACGGTTACCGAATCAACCGGGTAGTGGAGTTCGGGCAGTTTGTCGAAGGTGAGGTCGAAGGTGGGCAGGACGAAATCGTCCACAAGTACCTGCTTCCGTCCTTCGACATAGCCGTTCCTGAGAATCTCTATGGTGTACTTGCCGTTGCGCTCACTTCTCCTGAGAACGAAGGAACCGGCTACGCTGCCGTTTTCGTTGGTTACGAGTTCGAGCCGCTCGAGCTCGTCGCCCATCGTGTTCTTCAGGACTGCGGTTACCTTTTCTCCGGCTTCATTGGCCCTGATGGTGTAACGCCCGCGGTACAGGACCGCCTTGAAGAATACGGTCTCGTCGGGCTGGAAAGCCGAACGGTCGGTCAGGATGATGCATTGCTGGCGGGCCCTGTCTTCAAGGTCGTCGGCATAATAGCTGCCGGCCCAGAGCTCTTCGGAAGCCCTGTCGCCGCTGCGGAGGCGGTATGTGCATCTTTCTTTTGCGATGTATTCGGAGATGTCGGCCGGAAGGGTGGTGTAGCCGTCGAGTTTGAAGTTCTTCACGGTCTTCGTCACCTTTTCGTTCCGGATTACCTCCACGTCCACTTTGTCAAGAGGCTCTCCGGTCCTGAAGTCCGTGGCCCAGACGCCAAGGCCGTCGGCGTTCCAGCGGCCCGAAGCGGAAATGGTGTATTTGGACCAGTCCTGAATCTGGTCGTCTATGCCGGAACCGGTGCATTTAATCTTGTATTCCCCGTCGGCGACGTCGGGAAGGTCGATGCGGAGAGCGTCCTTCACATAGTAGCTCCTCTTGGGGTTTGACAGCAGTTTTTCCCAAATCTTGGAACCGTCTTTCAGCACCTGTACGGTAATGGCATCGAGATTCTTGAACTCGAAATCCACCGCACTGTCCTCAGCCTTGAACCGCAGGCTCTTGGAGTCCAGCGAGGCAATGAGGTCGGCGGCATCGTCGCAGCAGTTTGCGATGGCCTTCTCGTCCCCCCTGAAGGCCTTGCCCCGTTTCACGAGGGAGTCGCATTTCTCCCTGAAGGCGAGGAACTGGTCGGAAGTGGCGGATTTGTTATCGGTAAGCCGGTTGAATTCCTGGCGCAGGAGATCCTCCTCGGCCATGAGGGCCGCGGCGGTGCCGGCATACTTTTCGGTGAAGCCCTTGAGAAGGGGACCGCT
>JAFZLP010000112.1 GCA_017551405.1 Bacteroidales bacterium | reverse complement strand
TTAACCGCCTTGCTGCTCAAGGCCCTGCTGTTTTCCGCGATTGTGTGCGCAGCGCTGGCATTCTCCGACCGGACGGGCTGGTTCGAGGCCGACAGGGTCAACAACCACACCGAGAAGAAATGGAACGCCTTCTACGATCTGACCAAACACGACAAGGTGGACATGGTGCTCGTGGGCAATTCCCGCATGTACACGGGCCTCAATCCAAACCATCTTTCCAACGCGCTGGACGCCACCTGTTTCGTGCTGGCGTCTCCCGGCACCAACATAGTCGACGCCTATTACTGCCTCAAGGAGGCGCTCACCCGCACGAAGCCGGAAATGGCGGTGATAGAGACTTTCACCATCTACGACGCAAACAACCATGAGCTTGAAGGCCAGGACCTTTCCGACCAGTTCAAGAGTTACGCGGCGCGGAAGAACGTGTGGCAGAAGATGTGCTCGCTTCCGGTCCTGTTCGCTCCCGACCACTGGCTGGAGGCGCTTTCCACCACTGTGCGCAACCATTCCTTCATCTTCCGTGACTTCAAGCAGATAAAGAGGAACGCCCAGTATGCGAAGCAGCCCAAAAAGGACGATGGTCTCTACCTCGGGCGTTTCGTGCGCTTCACCAGCGGCCTCGAGCAGAACGTGCTGGACCGCTACGAAAAGGAGGGGGCGCCGCTCGTGGAGACCGACTTCAAGGTGAGCAAGCAGCATGCCCGCTATGTGAAGAAGATAATCGAACTCTGCCGCAAAAACGGGGTAACGCCGGTGTTCATCTCCCTGCCGGTGTACAGAAAGCATATCAAGGACCATGAAATGCGGCATAATGCAGTCGCGAAACTGCTGGAGCCGGAAAAGGTGTTCTGGCTCGATTACCAGGGTATGTTCGACAACCTGTTTACGCCCGAGTGCTTCGAGAATACCTATTCCCCCAACCAGCACATGACCTATGACGGCTCCCTGGTCGCCTCTTACATCCTGGCCTCAGCCATAGTTACCGAATTCCCCGGCGTGCTTCCCGACCGCATGAAGGAACAGCGCTGGGTGAAGATGTTCTACGGAGACGAAGGCTATTTCGAGAATCACTCGCCCATGCCGGGCGACGAGAGTGCAAGGTCGCTCCCCGTGGTGGACAGCCCCATTGTCACGGAGGCGGTTTTCGCCAGGGACGATAAAATCAACGTGCTGATAGTCAAGACTCTGCCGGAAAACGATTTCCTCGGTTTGAGCCTTGCATGCGACGTCACCTTCGGAGGCGAGCGCGACCTGGTAAGGCTGGATATCCCCCATAGCAACACCATTTTCCCGCCTCGTCACAACGTCTACATGATGTACTTGAAGAAGGAAGTCACCATTAACGGAATCCTCGGCTGTAAACCCATACAGCCGGAATAATGCAATGAAGAAGTTATTCGCCCTGCTGCTGGTATTCGTTTCGCTGCACCTGGGTGCATGGGAACGCCAGCCGCTCTGGCCCGGGCTCGATAAAATGCCCGACCGCCAGGCCCACCAGATCGCCGAGATGACCGATGTGTCGGAGGCTCCGGGATTCAACCCCGACGCCCACCGCATGCCGTACATCGAATGGTATGAAAAGCCGTCCGATCCGAACGGGGCCTGCATGATCCTCATCTCCGGAGGCGGCTACTACAACTGCTGCGACGTCGGCCTGGTGGAGATGTGGCACAGGGAACTCACCGCCCTGGGGGTGCAGTGCGTGAAACTCGTCTACCGCACGTCCCGCCCGGAGGGCATACCCTACTACCAGACGGCATGGGAAGACGGGCAGCGCGCGGTGCGCATGGTCCGCAGCCAGGCTGCCCTGCGGGGGTTCGACCCCGAAAGGATAGGAGCGATAGGCATGTCGGCGGGAGGCCACCTCACCCTGCTGCTTGCCACCAGCAGCGAGACTCGCGCATACGCGCCGATAGACAAGCTCGACGAGCTGCCCTGCCATCTGAACTGGGCGGTCGCCAACGCGCCCGCATACGTCACTTCCGACGGCGAGGACGGCACCCCCGCAACCCGACAGGGCTACGGCGCCGACGTCACCATGAGCAGTGTTTTCAAGTTTGACTCGCATACCTGCCCGGTGTGCATGCACCACGGCGGCGAAGACCCCTATTCTCCCAACGGCTCCACTCTGGTTTACAGGCAGTTGCGCCGCATGGGAGTGCCTGCCGAGCTGCATCTTTATCCGGACAAAAAGCACGGCGCCTACGGCTTCGGCCGTGCCGTGGAGTTCATGACCCAGATGGGATACCTCGGGCCGCTCGCCCCGGAAGTTAAGATAATGGAACGCTTCACTTCCGACGAAGACCGCGCCCTTTACAGGAAGGAGCCCGTGTGGCCGGAAGGCAAGATGCCGGACCGCCAGGAGAACCAGTGCGAGCCCTACATCGAGTGGCACATCCCGCGCAACCCGACCACCCGCGCCATCCAGATCATCTACTCCGGAGGCAGCTACATGGGCAACGACCCGGACGGGTTCGAAGTTGCCCCGGCGCGCCGTTACCTTAACGCCAAAGGCGTCACAGTTGTAACCATGAAATACCGCACTCCGCGGCCCGCTGTCCCCCTGGCTAAGCACACCACTGCCTGGCAGGACCTGCAGCGCGCAGTGCGCATCGTCCGCAGCGAGGCGGCATCGTTCGGACTCGACCCCGACCGCATCGGCATCATGGGCTCATCTGCCGGAGGGCATCTCACGCTCATGGGAGTCACCTCGTCGCGGCACGCCTCTTACCTGCCGGTCGACGAGCTCGACACCCTTTCCTGCAAGGTGCAGTGGGGGATAGGCATCTACCCGGCCTATTCGCTCACCGACGGGCTGGAAGACTGCAATGCCGGCGGGGGGAACGACGATTCCGCCGTGCCGGCGCCGGAGTTCAGCTTCGACCTAGACACCGCGCCTATGCTCTTCATCCACGGAGACGCCGACGGATGGGCCTCGATGAACTCGGTGAAGGCCTGGGAGAAGATGCGCGCAATGGGCGTGCAGAGCGAACTGCACACCCTTGCCACGCGGGAACATTGTTTCCAGTATGCCGCCTCTCCGGGAACCGGAAGCTACAGCTGGCTGGACCGGATCTGGGAATTCCTGAATCAGAAACAGTACCTGTAACCGGGGCGCCGTCAATGGCCGCCGGGGCCTCCTCCGGGAGGATTGCCGCCGGGACCGCCGCCACCCGTGTAGGTGCCGAGGCTCACGGCCGAGCCGCCCGATATTGACGTGGTGGCCCAGACGCCGCCTGCATAGGTGTCGCCGCCCACGCTCACGCCCTTATATCCCTTTTTGAGTGACGGGGCGCACACCGCCACGTTGGATATTCCTTCGGGAGCCTTGAAAGCGGCGATATAGGAACTGCCGTCATACAGGGCGTTCCAGCCGCCGGCCGTGCAATTCATTGTATATACGGTATTTGAAGAGGAGTAACCGCCTTCCAGACCGCCGTAGGCCACCACTACGCCGCCCGTGATGTACAGCTTGTAGTGCTCTTCGGTATTCGCATCCAGGGCTACTTCCGGCGCGCCCCTGGTGGTTATGGCAAACACATAGCCGCCGGAGATCTTCAGGTCGTGGTTGGCGTCCATGGCGTCGTTGGCGCTGGAGAAAGCATACACATAGCCGCCCGTCACGTCCAGTTCGCCCTGGCAGTTGATGGCGTCGTCGCCGGTCGAGGTGACATGCAGCTCGGCGCTGTCGGAGATGACCAGATCTCCCTTGGCCTCGAGGCCTTCGCACTTGGCGGCGTTCACGGTGACGCTGCCTCCCGAGATGTGGAGGTTGCCGGCGCTGGCGGTGACCTTATTGCCGCTCTTGGTGGCCCAGCCTATCTTGATGCCCTTGGCCGACACGTCGTTGGTCTCGCTGCCGGTGGTGGTGATGCTGAGGGTGCCGCCGCTGATGTAGCTGTCGGCGATATCCCCCTCGTAGTCCTCGCTGCCTG
>JAFZLP010000111.1 GCA_017551405.1 Bacteroidales bacterium | reverse complement strand
GCGGCCTTTGAACACGCGGTCGCTCAGCCAGCCGCAGAAAATCGTTCCGGGAATCGCGGCGAACTCATAGGCGAAATAGGCCCAGCCCGCGCTCTTGAGGTCTACTCCGTTCTCGGTAAGGATGGTCGGCGCCCAGTCGAGGCAGCCGTAGCGGACCATGTAGATGAAAGCGTTGGCAATCGCTATATACCACAGAAGCTTGTTGCTGAGCACGGTCTTGAAAATCTCTTTGGTAGAGATGGCGTGCTCATGTTTCTCGTCGTAGCCGGCTGCATAGTGGCCGCTCCATTTCTCGATGGACGGAAGGCCGCAGCTCTGGGGCGTGTCGCGGATCAGGCATAAGGCGATGATGGCTATGAGGATTGCCACCGCGGCCGGGAACAGGAAGGTGCCGGCAAGGAAGTACAGCTCTTCGTGGGTGCCGTAGAGCCAGCTGCCGAACCACACGGCCCCATAGGCCGCCATCGGCCCCACCAGGGCTCCGCCAACGTTGTGCGCACAGTTCCATATGCTCATCCACGTGCCCCTTTCCTTATATGAGAACCACCGTGTCATGACCCTTCCGCAAGGAGGCCAGCCCATTCCGTTGAACCAGCCGACAAGGCCGTTGATGATAGCCATTACGGTAATTGCCAGCACCTTGTGGGATGCTCCTATCCACCTGATGGGCACGACCATGAACGCCATCGAAACGGCGGCCAGGATAAGCCCCAGCGGGAGGAAGCGCCTGGCATTGCTGCGGTCCGACACGCTCGCCATCACGAATTTGGAGATGCCGTAGGCTATCGCATTCATGGAGAGCACGATACCCAGTTCGCCCTTCTCGAATCCGAAAGGAGCCAGCATCGGAATGGCCATCGAGAAATTCTTGCGGACTATGTAGAAACCCGCGTAGCCTATGAATATTCCGAGGAATACTTGCAGGCGGAGACGTTTGTAACGGGCATCGGCCTCGGGGCCGGTCTGCTCCGCTTTGAACGGGGGAGGTGTTAAAAATGACATGGTTATAATGATTTATTCTTCGTTGTCGTCCTGTTTCATTTTGTCTATGAGGGCCTTGGCCCTGCGGATGCGGGTACGGACCGTATTCAGCTCCATATCAAGCTCTTCCGCTATCTCTTTGTACTGCAGGCCGTCCACCAGGCGCATGCGGGCGATGTCTCGGTAGAGTTCCGGAAGGCCGGCGATGTACTTTTCGGTCCGGTCTTCCTCCTCGCCCTGGATGATGTTGTCCAGCGCACTGCCGCCGGCGTCTTCCATCCTGCTGACTATCATGGTGGTGCGTTTGTCGTCATCGAGTGAAACTTCCTGCCTGTGGGCACGGTTCTCGTGTTCCACCGTGTCAAGGGCGGTATTCCTCGCAATAGTCATCAGCCAGGTGCTGAACTGGCTCCTGTCGGGGTCGTACGTTCCTATCTGGCGGAACGCCTTCTCGAAACTTTTCGAGCAGATGTCATCCACGTAGAAGTCGTCCAGATACTTCATCTTGCTCCGTATGTACGCGCGGAGCGACTCAATATGGGTATCCCACAGGCGGGTGAACGCCGTGCCGTCGCCTATTATCGCGAGCCGGATGAGTTCGTCAGTGGGCGTCGAGCCATGTTTTACCATAATTGCATTCTACGGTTAGGGGAACATTCAGTTTTACCACGTTTTCCATTTCGCGGACGAGGATTTCCCGCACGCGGTATATTTCGCCGTTCGGCACTTCCAGCAGCAGTTCGTCATGGATCTGCAGTACCATGCGGGCCTTGAGCGCCTCCTCTTCGAGGCATGCGGCCACGCGTATCATCGCTATCTTTATTATATCGGCGGCAGTGCCCTGGATGGGGGCGTTCACGGCATTCCGTTCCGCGAAAGCGCGCACGTTCGCGTTGTGCGAGTCGATGTCGGGGATATAGCGCCTGCGGCCGAAAAGGGTCTCGGTATACTTCGACTCGCGGGCGCGCCGCAGGGTTTCGTCGATGAACGAGCGGACTGCCGGGAAACTCGCGAAGTAGCCGTCTATCAAGCTCTTGGCTTCGCTTCTGGAGGTCTTGAGACGCTGCGCCAGCCCGAACGACGAGATGCCGTACATGATGCCGAAGTTGGCGGTTTTGGCCATGCGCCTCTGGTCCGGAGTGACATCCTCCACGGGCACTCCGAAAATCTTGGAAGCGGTGGCGGAATGCACGTCCCGGCCTTCCCGGAACGCGGCGCAGAGATGCTCATCCCCCGACAGATGCGCCATCACCCGGAGCTCGATCTGGGAATAGTCGGCGCTCATCATCACGGAAGCGGAAGGGTCGTCGGGCACGAAGGCCTTGCGGAACTCCCTGCCCTGCTCGGTCCGCACAGGGATGTTCTGCAGGTTCGGGTTGCTGGAAGACAGCCTTCCAGTGCTGGTAAGTGCCTGATTGAAAGTGGTATGCACCCTGCCATCGACAGGAGACACGTAGCCGGCGAAAGGCTCGATGTACGTGCCCAGAAGCTTGCGCAGGCCGCGGTAGTCGAGGATGGCGTCTATGATGGGGCTCCTG
>JAFZLP010000012.1 GCA_017551405.1 Bacteroidales bacterium | reverse complement strand
TTGTGGAAGAATTCTTCTACATTTGTCGTCCCGTTTGAAAAGACGGGTGTTCAGGGGCGTAGCCCAGTTGGTTCAGAGCGCTTGAGTCACATTCAAGAGGTCATCGGTTCGACCCCGATCGTCCCTACAAAAAAGGAAGCCGTTTTGGCTTCCTTTTTTGTTAGTAATTGGGGCTAAGCCGCCCCAAACCCCTGCGCCCTTAAGCCCTTTCCAACTTTTGCTCCCGCAAAAGTCACGGGCCCGGGCGGTCTGCTGATGCAGACTTTCAAATTGGGGCCGGCGGTGGCCGCTAACTGCAGAAATCCGACCAATGATAATACGGCCAGTCTGAGTCGGGGAGGGGGAGATGCGCCGCCTCGCCGTTGAGGAGCACCTTGAAGAGGATGTCGTCGCTGCCGTCCTTGCGGTAAAGCACGAAATAGAGGTTGGCCCCCATCGGCACCCTGTACGACTGGCAGATGTCTTCGATTTCCTCGGGGGTGGCGGCCTCCCTGCCGTAGCCGTCCACATTCAGGCACATGAGCAGCGCCAGGAAGGTGTAGTCGTGGGCGAAGCGGAGGTCGGCCCCGTGGCCGCCGGCCGCGATGCATTCGTTCGCGCGGGCCTTGATGTCGTCCACCACGGGCTGGTAGCCCAGGTGATTGCGCCATGCGCCGGTGTAGAACTCGAAATTGTCGATGCGCCAGACGGCGAGTTTCTCGTCGAAGGTGAACAGGTCCATGAAGTCGAGGTCGGTGTCGAGGCTGTTCATGCCGGAGGCGAAGAAGTACAGGTAGGCGGCGAGCTCATATTCGCCGGAACTCTTCACCACCCCGGCGGGATTCTTGAACAGCTTGCAGAGCACCGCATGCGAATCGAGGTTGCGGGCGGCGTACTGCTCCTTGGTCTCCTTGAACGGGACGGGGGTGCGCTGATAGCTGTCGTCGGGGAAGGGATTGCGGCTGTCGAGCGGCAGTACCGCCGGCAGGTTGACATCTGCAACGCTTTCAGTTACAACCAGTTTCGGGTTCTGCTTCTGGATGCCCAGGCAATATGACGACATGGTCATGGTGCTGCGCAGCGAGGGGGAGGAGACGGCCCGCACGCGCGCGCCGTCGGGGAATACCTCGGGATAGGTGGCATAGGTGAGCGCCGAGAGAGCCTGCTGCTGCCGCCAGCCCACGCTGGAGAGGTCGCCGGCCCTGTGCTCCACCTGCGGATACAGGCGGTCGAAGCGGGCTTTGAAGTCCTTGCCGAACTCGGTGAGGTTGTCTTCCTTTTCGGCCTTGGCAAGCGCATCGCCTATCATGTCGTAGTTGATGGGCTGGTAGGCATAGCGGGCGCCGTGGCGGCCGTAGTGGCTGATATAGAAGGGCTTGTAGCCTGCCGGTGCGGGAGTGGCGTCGAGCTTGTCCATGGGGCAGACGTAGTCGGTGCCGGTGAGCAGCTCGGGATGTTCCCTGAGCGTTGCCACAGTGGCACCCTCGTCTTTCGAAACCTCGAGCAGCAGGCTGCCGTCCACCGGAACTTCAAGCACGGTGGTGTCGTCTGCCGTGACGGTGCCGAGGTCACGATGGTTGTAGTAGTCGGTGACGCGGTAGGTGCAGCCCTTCTCGAGCCCGCGGAGCTCCACGCTCTGAACGGGCTCTCCGGTGGTGTAGAAGGCATAGTAGAGGCAGCCGTTGCGGGAAATCACATGGGTTTCGGGGTAGTCGAAGCCTATGTCATACAGGCCGGGGACGTACTCGCCGAGGGCGAGGCCCTTCTCTTCGTAGATGGCGAGGGCGTTCCTGAGGAGCGCCTCTTTCTCGGGAGTGAGCAGGAACGACTGCGAGGCGTGCGGATTGTCCTTGGGCCAGGTGAACTTGGTGCCTATGACGGCGCCGATGCCGAGCTGGGTGGGGAAGTCGTTGCCGCCGTCGGAGAGCTCGATGTGGTCGCCGTAGTAGGCCAGCTTCGGGGCCAGCGCGCGGAGCACGTAGCCCTTGGTGCGTATCTGGTAACTGCTTGTGGGATCGGAAGATACGGCTTTGTCGATATAGGGCAGGTTGTACACTGAGAAGCAGTCTCCGCAGGGGCAGTACTGAAGCACGGCGTGCGGCTTCACCGCGCGTGCGGTCTCGTGCAGCACCTCATAGTAGTGGGGGAGTTCCCTGCAGGACTTCTCGGGATCGTCGGGATGATGCGCCGGGCTGTAGTCGGGGGCCACGGCGTTCATGTGCTGGCCGTCGAGCTTGAGGCCGTCGAAACCGTAGTCGGCGATGAATTTGTGAATCAGGGCGGAGTGCTCGCGGAGCACGTCGGGATCGACCGGGGAGAGGGTCCAGCTGAACCACCAGTCGATCAGCTGCGGCTTCCCGTCCTTGCCGAGGATTATGGAATTGGGGTATTTGCTGAGGAATCCGGTGCCGGGGTCGGCGGCGAGCGGAGCCCACCAGAGCTCGGCCTTGAGGCCGTACTTGTGGAACTCGTCCACCAGGTATTTCATGTCGGCGTCGCCGTTGGGGAAACGCTCCTTGGTGAGGTCCCAGTCGCCTTCGGCAATCTGGTAGCCGTCGTCGAGCGTGGCCCACTTGAAGCCCAGTTCCTTCACTTTCGGAAGGGTGCCCACTATTTCGCTGAGGGTGAACTGCCTTTCATAACCCCATGCGCACCAGGCGGTCTCGTAGGCCTCGGGCACGCTCTCGGGCATCTTTACGCCTACCCTGTCGAGCAGGCCGGCATAATTGCGGAGCGGCAGGAAGCAGTCGCCTTCGTACACGTGGATGAAGCCGGTGTAGGTGTCTATTCCGGCATCGGGGGCCAGGGCAACCGGCTCGTCGAACTCCTTCACCAGCGAGATGTCGGCGTAGTCTTTGCCGGCTTCCTTTACCACCGGCAGGCTCACGATTTCGGGGTTGGGCTGGAGATGGCCGGTCATCACGCCGGCATCCCTGCGCCACAGGCACACTGCGGGCACGCCGCCGCCGTAGTCGGGGTCGTTCATGCCCATGAAGTTGCGCTGGTAGAACTCCTCGTCTATGGGCTTGAGCCAGTCTTCACGGTAGGTGGTGGACTGGCCCTGGAACGACCAAAAGTACGGGCCGGGCTCATCGGCCTTCACTTCCATGGGGCAGAGCGTCCAGCCGTCGGCAAGGAGAGTCTCGCCGGAGGCGTTGCGGAAAGTGGCCTGCACCAGCGCGGTGGCGGGGAAGTCGTCGTAGACGCGGATGGTGAGTTCGCGCAGGACGGCGGGAGCTTCCACCGATTCGCCTTTGAAAGTATAGCAGGTGCCTTTGCCGAAGGCGTCGCTGATGCGCTTCTTGCTGCTTGCAGTGTTCCTGAAGGCCAGGTCCTTGCCTCCGATGCGGATGGTGGCCAGCTGGGAATCGCCCCCGAAGAGGGGAGTCCCGGCCTTGTCGAAGGCGGTCTGGAACCCGTTTTCGGCGGGGGTGATGACAAGGTCGCCGGAGCTTATCGTGGTTACTTTGCAGGCCTGGGCGAGAAGGGCCAGTGCTATAACGGACAGTGCCAGGAAGTGGGAATGTTTCATACTTACAAAATTAAAGAAAAGAACTTATCTTTGCAAAACAACCGAAAGACCGATATGAAACATCTTGCCCTGTTTGCTTCCGTCCTGCTTGCCTTTTCCTGCAACTGCAGCGGAGACATCCCCGACAATGAAGGAGTTCCCAAGGAATACGCCCATATGAAAAGGGTTCCGCTCAAGAGCGAAGTCACTGCCGTGCAGCCCATGACCGGAATCGTGCTGTGGACCACCAATTCCCGCAACAAGACCCCCGACATCCAGCTGGAGTTCTCGTACATGCTCTACAACGACGTTTGCAAAGAGAAGGACGTGTTCGACTGGACGCCTATGGACCGCCTCCTCGAAGAGGTGGCGTCGCGCGGGCATCAGGCCGTGGTGCGTTTCAGGTACACCTACGTGGGGCAGGAATGCGCCGTTCCCGACTACATCAAGGCCCTGCCCGACTATGAAGAGAAGGTGGGCAAGAGCGAGGGGGCGCGCACCTGTTTCCCCGACTGGCGATGCGCCGAGCTGAAGCGCTTCCACAAGGAGTTCCACCGCCGTTTCGCCGAGCGCTACGACACCGACCCCAGGCTGGCCTTCGTCGAGACCGGCTACGGCCTCTGGGCGGAATACCACATCTACGACGGGCCTTTCATCATGGGCAGGACCTTCCCCGACAAGGCCTTCCAGGCCGAGTTCATGCGTGACATGGCGGAGTGGTTCAAGGAGACCACCTACAGCATCTCGATCGATGCGGCAGACTCCAAATACGGCCCGTTCCAGAAAGACAAGTCGCTGCTCGACCTGCGTTTCGGCAATTTCGACGACTCCTTCATGTGCGAAGACCACGACGGTTACAACTACGAATCCTGGAAGTTCTTCGGCGAGGAGCGCTACAAGAGGGCGCCGATGGGCGGTGAATTCAGCTACTACACCAAGTTCGACCAGAGGCACTGCCTCGACGCCGAGGGCATGTACGGCCGCGTGTTCGAAGATGAGGTGGCGAAGTTCCACATGACCTTCATAATCGGTGACGGCCAGCCCATGTACCAGTCCTGGGACAGGATACGGGAGGCCTCGCTTTCAATGGGTTACAAGTTCCGCGTGAAGGATTTCCGCGTGGGCAAGAAGGGCGCCGCCGTGCTCGTGGAGAACGTGGGCGTGGCCCCTATCTACCGCGACGCTTTCGTGTCGGTTGACGGCATCCGCTCCGAATTCAGCCTGGCGCAGCTCATGCCCGGCGAGAGCCAGTGGCTGGCCTTCGAGGGCAAGGGCTTCACCGCGGACAGCAGGGTGGCCATAGAGTGCGACCACCTTGTGCCCGGTCAGAGCATCGGCTTCGAGGCCGACGTGCAGTAAGAGTCTATTCCCGGCTGAAAATAAGCACGCAGGCGATTGCCGCCACCATGCCCACTATCTGGGTGGGAGAGGGGATGTGCGAATACAGCACCAGCGAGATGATGATGGTTATCACCGGGGCGCATGCGTCGCCCAGCGGGGCCACTATCATGGCCTTGCCGTATCTGTTGGCGTATACCAGCGTGAGGGCGCCGATGGCGTTCAGTATCTGCACGAAGAAAGTGAGGTAAGGGCCGTTGAATGAGCGGTTTATGGGCTGCGAGAAGTCGGTCATGAGCAGGGCCACGGGGATGAGCGCCACGGCCGCGATGGCCATGTAGGCGAAGACGCTTTCGGCGTCGGGCGCGTAGTTGTTGGCGAGCTTCATCACGAAGGCCTGGATGCCCCAGAAAATGAATACCAGCGAGGCCAGCAGTATCCACAGGTTGCCCTTCACCGCCTCGTCGGACTTGCCGGACAGGGAGAAGCAGATTATGGCTACGAAGGCGAGGATTATGCCGATTACACCCAGTTTGCTCACGCGCTCCTTGAGCACCAGCGTCGACAGGATCACAGTGACGATGGGGGCCACGGAAATCATCGGGAAGATGATGTAGGCGGGGCCGTACTTGAGCGCCTCGAACAGGATGAGCTGCCCGGCTGCGCCCAGAAGGCCCACTCCCATGCCCAGGAACACGGATTTGCGCCTGGTGTCGAGCTTGAAGCGGATGTTCGCCAGGGCCACGAGGGCGCACGGGATCATGCTTATCGCCCATACCACGTAGGTGAGGGTGGCCGGGTAGTCGGGATAATCGGAGAATGCGCCCCAGATACCCCATGTCACCATGGTTATGAGGGCGTACAACAACCAGTTGCGTTTCTTTTCCATACTGCTAGATGTCTATTATGTGAAGGTCTATGCCCGCGTTGCGGACGAATGAGCGGAACTCCTCGGGAGCGTTGCTGTCGGTGATTATGGTGTTGATCTTGGAAAGGTCGGCGATGTGGGCGAAGCTGCGGCGGCCTATCTTGCTGGAATCGAACACTGCCACCACCTCCCTGGCCGATGCTATCATGGCCTGGTTGAGGCTGGCCTCTTCGATGTTGGGCGTGGAGAGGCCGTCCCTGGTGTTGGCGCTGTCCACGCCGAGGAAGAGCTTGTCGCAGTAGAAGTTCTTGAGGCCCATTTCGGCCAGCATGCCCACCGTGGAATGCGAGATGACACGGATGCTGCCCCCCAGCACTATCACGTTGAACCTCTCGTAGCGGCTGAGTATGAGCGCGATATCGAGGGAGTTGGTGATGATGGTGAGGTTCTGGAAGGAGTCGAGGTTGCGCGCTATCTCCATCATGGTGGTTCCCGAGTCGAGTATGATT
>JAFZLP010000011.1 GCA_017551405.1 Bacteroidales bacterium | reverse complement strand
TTCAATTCCGAGTCCGAGCAGATCGAAGGCTCCTTCACCGGTTACTACGGCCTGATCTACCACGCCAACGTAATCATAGGCCATATCAAACCGGAACAGAGCGCTGCTGCGGCACAGGCTGTGGCGGAGGCCCATCTCTTCCGTGCGTGGGCATATTTCGAGCTCACCACCCTCTGGGGCAATCCTCCCATCGTGGACCACGAGCTTGCCCCGTCGGAGTACAAGATGGGGAACGGCTCCACCGCCGATCTCTGGAAACTGGTCGAGGACGACCTGACCTACGCCATCAATTCCAACGCTCTGGCACAGAAGTCCGGCCTCGACGACAAGACCTGCTGGCGCGCTACCAAGCAGTTCGCCCAGGCCCTCCTCGGCAAGGCTTACATCTGGATGGCTGCCGAGCTGAATGACAACAGCTACTACCAGAAGGCCGCCGATCAGCTCAACGCAGTGGTGGACTCCAAGCTCTACGACCTCTTCACTGAAGGCGCTTACGGCGACCAGCGCAACCCCGAGTACAAGATGAACTGCGAAGACCTCTTCGAGAGCATCCGTGTGAACGACCTTGACAACCAGGGCGACAACTTCGACTTCTACGGTGCAATGGTCAGCTGGCGCGCATCCTCCGGTGAAATGGAGATTCCCGAGAACGTGGCCGGCGCCGGATGGGGCTTCATGGTTCCTACCGAAGAACTGCTTGCAGCGTTCGAATCCTGGGAAGGCAAGAACAGCTACCGCCGCACCCAGACCCTCAAGACCTATGACGAACTCAAGGCCATGGGTGTCGTGTGGAACATGCAGACCCTTTCTACCGGTATCTACAACTGGAAGGGCCGCTTCCTCACCGAAGAGCTCTCTTTCTACGGCATGATCAATACCAAGAACCCGCTCTGGATGCGCTTCGCCGAGGTTCTTCTCCTGGGCGCCGAAGCCAACCTCCAGGCCGGCAACGCCGGCAAGGCTGCCGAATATGTCAACCGCGTCCGCACCCGTGCCCAGCTCGCTCCGCTTTCCACCGTGTCCCTCAGCGACATCAAAATGGAAAAGCGTCTCGAGCTTTGCGGCGAAGGTGTCCGCTACCAGGATATCCAGCGCTGGGGCGATGCCTACAATCTTCTGAAGGACATGGGCGGTGTTTATCCTCTCATGCAGCCGAACGGCTCAGTTGAATATATTTCTACCGGCCGTTCCGAATATGGCTTCAAGAAGGACAAGCATGAGCATCTTCCTTATCCTTACACCGAGACGATGCTCAACGAAAACTGCATTCAGAATCCCAACTATTAACAGATCCGAATCATGAAAAAGACTTTATTATACGGTATGATGGTGGCGGCTCTGGCCTTTTCATCGTGTACAGAGCACGAGCTTGAACCGCTGACAGGGCTCTTCCCCGAGGCCACTGTAGTGGAGCTCACCACACTGTCGTCATGTACTGCAACCAAGGATGAGGCAGACCGCAGGGTGTTCACCCTCGACCTTACCGACGGGACCACTCCCATGCACCTGACGCTCATCGGCAGCAAGTACTACCTCACTGCCAACCAGTATACGGAAGCCCTGGATGCCGTTGCCAAGAACGGCAACTTCGTGCTCGGCCAGTCGTCCATCGGCGGCAAGAACATCAAGCAGGGCTACGTCAACGTGGATGTCCTCGAAGAGACGGAGACCGACAACGGCTGCGAGAACACTTATTCCATCAAGGCTGTGGTTTTCCTTGAGGACGGAACTCCTTTCAAGGCGAACTGGACCGGCAAACTGGCATTCGAAAAGGACGCCGTCCTTACTCCGCAGTACTTGTACAGCGATACTGTCGCCCAGGACTGCACCCTTGAGGATGGTTCCACGCTCGTTACCGACGTCGAGTCCCATACCCTGGTCCTGAACGACCTGGAAGGCAACTTCGCCGCCCAGATCAAGCTGATCCGCAAGGTCGGCACCAAGGACCTCTCCGGCACCTACACTGTCAAGGAATATGCCCATGAGGATTTCAGCGCCGGCAACGGCTTCGACCTCGGCATCTACTTCGGCATGCCGGCCGGTTCGTTCGTAATCGGTTCCTACTACCTGGCAGACGGTGCCGTCGTGACTATCGACGCTGGTGCTGTCTTCACCGTGGCCGATATGGGCGACGGAGTATACTCCATCGAAGGTGACGGCTTCAGCTTCCTCACTGCCCCCGAAGGCTATTCGCCCGGCGGTCTTACCATTTATGACATGACTGACACCGTGGCCCAGGACTGCACCCTTGAAGACGGCTCCACCCTCGTTGAGGACGTGGAATCCCACACCTTGGTGCTGCAAGACAGCGAAGGCGCCGTAGCCGCCCAGATCAAGCTCATCCGCGAGCCCGGCGTCACCGACCTCACCGGCACCTACACCGTGAAGGAGTATGCGCATGAGGACTTCACCGCCGGCAACGGCTTCGACCTCGGCATTTACTTCGGCATGGATCCGGGCGCTTTCGTAATCGGTACTTACTTCTTTAATGAAGACGGCGAGATCGTAATAGTCGAACCCGGCGAGACCATCACCGTGAGCAAGGAGGACGACGTGTACACCTTCACCGGCAGCAGCGACTGGGAGTTCAAGGGTAAACTGACCGAGCCCGAGAATCCCGACAATCCGGATAACCCTGACAATCCCGACAACCCTGACAATCCGGACAATCCCGATGAACCCGTTGAGGATGCCGAGCTTACCCAGTTCCTGAGCCTTACCAGTTACGTCGATTACGGCGCCAACCTGGTTGGAATGAATCTGGCCACCGCAGGCCTGACTTACACCCCGGCCGACTGGGCTGCAGGAATCTACACCGACTCCTATGCCGGAAGCGGCAATGTGCTTAAGCTCGAGCTTTATTCTACCGACGGCACCGTCGCTCCCGGCACCTACACAGCCTGCGCAGAAGGCGGCAAAGTGGGTGAGGGCGAATTCGGCATCGGCTACGACGGCATGTTTGGCGCATCCGGCACCACCTGGTACACCATCACCGACGGCACTGCCGACAATGGCGTCTATGTGACCGACGGCACCGTGACCGTGAGCGAGAACGGCGGCGTCTACACCATCGAACTCAAGTCTTCCAAGCTCAACGCCACATACACCGGCAAGCTGGGCAATGGCGACGTCGTGGAGCCTGAAACCCCGCAGGTTCTGTTCCTCAACGAGTTCGACTGCCAGAACAAGAAGATCGAGATTTACAACGCATCCGACGAGGATATCGATATGACCGGCTGGATTCTCCACAAGGACGAGTCCACCTGGACCATCCCCGCCGACATGGCAATAGTGCCCGCCAAGGGTTATATCGTGTACACCTGCAAGCAGAAAGATGCTGCCAACGGCCCCACCTTCGGCCTCAGCGGCACCAAGGGCTTCATCGTGATCCTGGAAGATACGAACGGAAAGGAAATCGACAAGGTCGACAACCTGGAGTCCACCGATGTGGCCCGCGTGGTGATTCCCGACGGCAAGTCGTGGGGACGCGAGACCGACGGCGCAGAGAATTTCGTTCTCTTCGACACTCCCACCATCGGTGCAGCCAACGGCGCTGCCGCTCCCACTCCCTCCGGAGTTGAGCTTACCCAGTTCCTGAGCCTTACCAGTTACGTCGGTTACGGCGTCAACCTGGTCGGGATGAACCTGGCGACTGACGGTATCGGCTTCACTCCCGCTGACTGGGCTGCCGGCATTTATGCCGATTCATATACCGGAACCGGCAACATGCTCAAGCTCGAGCTTTATTCTACCGACGGCACCGTCGCTCCCGGTACCTACACCGCCTGCGCAGTAGGCGGCACCGTGGGCGAGGGTGAATTCGGCATCGGCTACGACGGCATGTGGGGTGCATCAGGCACCACCTGGTACACCATCACCGACGGTGCCCTGGATGCAGGACAGTATGTGACCGACGGCACCGTGACCGTCTCCAAGGACGGGGACGTCTATACCATCGAACTCGCATCTTCCGTGGTGAACGCCACTTATACCGGCAAGCTCTCCCAGTAAGATGCTCCTTTCCTTTCAGTCTCTGAAAGATGAAACGCTGTTTTAAACTTATGTTCGCTCTGGCACTGGGGGTATTGACCCTCAGTGCCTGCGGCGATGAAAAGGAAGAAGTGAACGAACCGATAGATATCCTGGATCTTTTGAACAAGGAAGACAAGCTGTATAAGGACCTTGTCCTGAGCAGCAAGGCCATGAGCCGGAAGATGACGTACTCCGTATGGCTTCCGCAGGGATACGACACCTCCAAGGAGTATCCTTTCCTTTACCTGCTGCACGGTTACGAACAGGGTGACCAGAGTCATCTGGACCGTTGCTGGGTGGAGAAAGGCAATGCCCGGCAGATCGCACACGACTACGTAGGAGGAGGCGGCGTCCCCATGGTGATAGTGATGCCCAACGGGCTGTCATCCTTCTATTCCGGATCATATGAATCCTATCTTTACGACGAGCTGATTCCCACGGTGGAAAAGTCCTTTAAAGGAAACGGAAAACGCGCCATCGCCGGCCTCTCCATGGGGGGATACGGCACCTGGTACAATGCGTTGAAATACCCCGAGAAGTACACCTACGCCTATGCCATGTCTCCGGCCGTGTTCGGGGACATGAACGGCCTGGTGGACGCCCGGGCGGACAAGTCCGTGTTCCCCGGCTTCACCATCGAGGTCGGCAACCAGGACACTACGGTGGACAACGCCGCCTCCATGAAACTGGCCGACTACATGAAGAAACAGGGTCTCTCCGTGGAATTCATCGCACGTGACGGCATCCATTACTGGACCTTCTGGCAGGAATGCCTGCCCAAGGCCCTGAACAAGGCCGGTGAATCGTTCACTAAGTAACAACAATTAAAACCGAAACAATGAAAAGAATACTTGTATTGCTCGCAGCGCTGTCGGCATGCCTTTCGGCTTCCGCCCAGCAGGCCCTCTGGGGCGGCCCCTCCGTGGACTCTCCCGTAATCAACGCAGACGGAACCGTCACCTTCCGCTACCAGGCCCCCAAGGCCGTGAAGGTCGAGGTGACCGGCGATTTCCTGCCCACCCAGAAGATCGAGGGTGAATTCAACGGCCAGAAATTCAGCTACGACGCTCCCGGCGTGCGTGAGCTCAAGGAAGGTCAGAACGGCGTCTGGGAGTATACGACCGATTTCGCCGTGGCCCCGGATCTCTACAACTACACTTTCCGTGTCGACGGCAACAGCGTGATCGACCCGCACAACATGTGGGTGAACCGCGACGTGGCTACGCTGACCAGCGTGCTGCTGGTTCCCGCAGAAGGTGCGCGCAGCGACCTCTACGCCATCCACAAGGTCCCGCACGGAACGGTTTCCAAGGTATGGTATCCTTCGGCTACCGCCGGCTTCGACCGCAGGCTCACTGTTTACACTCCCGCCGGCTACGAGACCTCCAAGGCCAAGTATCCCGTGCTCTATGTGCTGCACGGCATAGGCGGCGACGAGGATGCCTGGGTGACCCAGGGCCGCGCAACCCAGATCCTGGACAACCTCATCGCCCGCGGCGAGGCCAAGCCCATGATCGTGGTGTTCACCAACGGCAACATCTCCCAGGAGGCTGCTCCGCTTGAGAACTCCACCGGCTACACCCGTCCCACCATGCAGCTTCCCCAGACCATGGAAGGTACTTTCGAGACCGCTTTCCCGGAGATAGTGAAGTTCATCGACGGCCGTTACCGCACCGTTGCCAAAAAGCAGGGCCGTGCCATCTGCGGCCTCTCCATGGGCGGTTTCCACACGCTGTACAACACCATAAACTATCCGGACCTCTTCGACTACTCCGGCATGTTCAGCGCAGCCATCGGCGTCAGCGACACTTCCGTCAGCCCCATCTACCAGGACTTCGACAAGAAGCTGGACACCTATTTCTCCAAGAAGCCCGCGCTTCTGTGGATTGGCTGCGGCAGCACCGACTTCCTCATCCAGAGCAACCGCGACTTCATGAAGAAGCTCGACGAGAAGGGCTATCCCTACACCTGGATGGAAACCGACGGCGGCCACATCTGGCGCAACTGGAGAATCTACCTGACCGAGTTCGTCCCGCTGCTGTTCAAGTAGCGTTTTTCAGAACTAACTGATTATGAGCCTTTTACGCAAATCCTCCTATACACTTTTACATAGGAGGATTTGTGTATTTGCCTGATAATCATATCTTTGTAAAAAACGCATATGAAAAGAATGATAATGATATCGGCCGCTGTGCTATTGTCATCGGCCATCTATGCCCAGCAGGCGCTGGGGCCGGGTACAGGTCTGGTGTCTCCGGAAATCAACCCCGATCATACAGTGACCTTCCAACTCTTTGCCCCCAAAGCCAGGACGGTGCAGCTTACCGGCGATTTCCTTCCCACCCGTCCAGTGGAGTATGAGATGGGCGGACAGAAGCTCAGCTATGACGCTCCGGGTATGGTGAACCTGCAGGAAGGACCCGGGGGAGTGTGGACATATACTTCCGCGCCGCTCACCGGTGAACTGTACTCGTACAGTTTCCTGGTGGACGGACGCAGGGTCATGGACCCATCCAACATTTATCAGAACCGGGACGTGGCTACCTGGACCAACATCTTCACTATCAGTGTCGAAGAAGGGGATCCGGGTTGGTATTATGAGGTACACGACGTCCCGCACGGCTCTGTTTCCCATGTGTGGTATGACAGTCCTGCTCTGGGAAGTCAGCGCCGGCTCACGGTGTATACTCCGGCCGGTTACGAGTCGTCCAAAGGCAGGTATCCTGTGCTGTACCTGTTGCATGGCTCCGGCGGAGACGAGGATGCGTGGAGCGACCTTGGCCGCACTGCCCAGATCCTGGACAATCTCATCGCTGAAGGTAAGGCCAAGCCTATGATCGTGGTGATGCCCAACGGCGTTTTCTTCAACCAGGCTGCCCCCGGCGCTGCCGTGAACATGTTCCAGCCGACATTCGAAAACAGCCGTTCGCAGAGCACCATTGAAGTGGAGAACAGCTTCCCGGATATAATGAATTTCGTGGAGAAGACCTACCGCGTGGCCAGGGGCTTTGACAACACCGCCGTGGCCGGCCTGTCCATGGGAGGACGCCAGAGCTGCATGCTCTCCATGCATTATCCGAAGAAGTTCGGCTATGTGGGACTGTTTTCCGGCGTGGCCGTGGTAGA
>JAFZLP010000010.1 GCA_017551405.1 Bacteroidales bacterium | reverse complement strand
TTCCGGCGCGAAGGCCCTCATGCCCGGCACGGCAGTCCTTTCCCGCGACTATGACCGCGCCGCGGTCTACGGCTCCGGCCACTACAAGCTCGGCGCCAACTACGCACAGAGCCTGCACGCATACAACCTCGCCCACAAGCTGGGCTACCGCGAGCTGCTCTTCCTCGACACCGCCACCCACACCCATATCGAGGAATTCGGCTCTTCCAACTTCTTCGGCATCAAGAACGGCACATACGTCACTCCCGACTCCGGCAGCGTGCTTCCGTCAATCACGAACAAGAGCCTCCGCACCGTAGCCGCCGACATGGGCCTGAAGGTCGAGATGCGCAAGGTCTACGTCGAGGAACTCGCCGAATTCGAAGAGGTCAACTCCTGCGGCACCGCCGTCGTCATCACTCCCATCTGCGAAATCGACGACAAGCCCGCCCTCGAATCCGAAGAAATCACCAGGAAGTATCTCATCGGCAGTCCCGAAAATTGCGGGCCCGTCAGCCGTGAGCTCTACAACACCATCGTCGGCATCCAGAAGGGTCTGATTCCCGACAAATACGGCTGGATCGTGTACCTAGAGGAAAAATGACGGACGACGAAAGGGAATACAGCCTCGGCCTGGAATGCCGCCGGAAGGGGGATTGGCAGGGAGCCATGAACCACTTCCTCGAAGCGCTTTCCATCAATCCCGAAAGCCCCGCGAAGGGTGCCCTCGAGATGATCACCGAGATCCTGGATTTCTACAACAAAGACATATATAACCCGTAAAATTATAGACTATGGCTAAAATGCATGGGGCTGTGGTAGTCGACGTGGAGAGATGCAAAGGTTGCAATCTCTGTGTCGCCGCCTGCCCGCAGAAGGTCTTGGAACTCACTCCGAAGACCGTCAACACGAAGGGATATCATTATTCCCAGCCCGTCAAGGAGGAACTGTGCATCGGCTGCGCCAGCTGTGCAATAGTCTGCCCGGACGGATGTATCACAGTTTATCGTAAAAAAGAGGAGTAAAAGTTATGGCAGAGAAAGAAGTCAGCCTTATCAAAGGCAACGAGGCCATTGCCCTCGCAGCGATTCGCTGCGGATGTGACGGATATTTCGGATATCCCATCACCCCGCAGAGCGAAGTTCTCGAAACACTTGCGGCGCAGAAGCCCTGGGAGACCACCGGCATGGTAGTCCTCCAGGCCGAAAGCGAGCTTGCTTCCATCAACATGGTTTATGGCGGTGCAGGCACCGGAAAGCGTGTCATGACCTCATCTTCCAGCCCCGGCATCTCCCTGATGCAGGAGGGCATGTCCTATCTCGCAGGCGCCGAACTGCCCTGCGTGGTGTTCAACTGCATGCGCGGCGGCCCCGGCCTCGGAACCATCCAGCCCAGCCAGGCCGACTATTTCCAGACCTGCAAGGGCGGCGGCCACGGCGACTATCGCCTGATCACCCTCGCCCCCTCGTCCGTACAGGAAATGGCCGACTTCGTGGACCTCGCGTTCGAGCTCGCGTTCAAGTACCGCAACCCCGCCATGATTCTCGCCGACGGCGTTATCGGCCAGATGATGGAAAAGGTGGTCCTTCCCGACTTCAAGCCCCGCCGTACCGAGGAGCAGATCATCAAGGAATGCCCCTGGGCGGCAACCGGCCGCATGGGCCGCAAGACCCCCAACGTCATCACCAGTCTCGAACTCCAGAGCGAGGTGATGGAGCAGAACAACCTCCGCATCCAGGAGAAATACAAGAGGTGCGAAGAGAACGAAGTCCGCTACGAGGAGTACAAGTGCGAAGACGCCGACTATCTTATCGTCGCCTTCGGCTCCGCCGCCCGTATCGCCAAGAAGACCATCGCCCTTGCCCGTGAACAGGGCATCAAGGTCGGTCTCCTCCGCCCCATAACCCTCTGGCCGTTCCCCACCAAGGAAATCGCAAAGCTCGCAAAGAACAAGAAGGGCATCCTCGTGCTCGAGTTCAATGCAGGCCAGATGATCGAAGACGTCAAGCTCGCAGTCGAGTGCAAGCTTCCGGTAGAGCACTACGGCCGTCTCGGCGGCATCGTTCCCGATCCCGACGAAGCCCTCGACGCCTTGAAGAAAATGATTAAATAACGAAGGCCATGACAAGAGAAGAAATAATCAAGACCGGTGACGTAGTATACCGCAAACCGGAACTCCTCAACGATACCCCGATGCATTATTGCCCGGGCTGCCCCCACGGTGTGGTCCACAAGCTGGTGGCGGAAGTCATAGATGAAATGGGTATGCGCGACAAGACCATAGCAGTCTCCCCGGTGGGATGCTCCGTATTCGCATACCGCTATATCGACGTAGACTGGGAAGAGGCAGCCCACGGCCGCGCTCCGGCACTCGCCAGCGCGATCAAGAGGCTCTGGCCCGACAGGCTCGTGTTCACCTACCAGGGTGACGGCGACCTCGCCTGCATCGGTACTGCCGAAACCATCCACGCCCTCAACCGCAGCGAGAACATCACCATCATCTTCATCAACAATGCCATTTACGGCATGACCGGCGGCCAGATGGCTCCCACCACGCTGCTTGGCCAGAAGACGGTGACCTGCCCCTACGGCCGCGAAGTGGCGCTCCACGGCTACCCGCTGAAAATCGCGGACATCGCCGCAATCCTTCCCGGAACCTGCTATGTGACCCGCCAGACCGTGGACACCGTTCCTTCCATCCGCAAGGCAAAGAACGCCATCCGCAAGGCATTCGACTATTCCATGCAGGGCAAGGGCTCGAATCTCGTCGAAATCGTGTCCACCTGCAATTCGGGCTGGAAGATGTCTCCCGAGAAGTCGTTCGACTGGATGAGGGAGAACATGGTTCCGTTCTATCCTCTTGGAGATTTAAAGGACACCGGTAAAGAATAAAGCCATGACAAACGAAATTATTATCTCTGGATTCGGAGGACAGGGTGTCCTCTCCATGGGCAAGATACTCGCTTATTCCGGCCTTATGGAAGGCAAGGAAGTCACCTGGATGCCGGCTTACGGCCCCGAGCAGCGCGGCGGTACCGCCAACTGCACCGTCATCGTGGCGGACGAGGATATAGCATCTCCGGTGCTCAGCAGCTACGACGTAGTGATAGTGCTCAACCAGCCTTCGCTCGAGAAGTTCGAGCCCAAGGTCAAGAAGGGCGGCGCCATCATCTACGACAGCTACGGCATCATGAATCCTCCCACCCGCAAGGATATCCGCGTGTTCAGGATCAACGCCATGGACACCGCCGCCCAGCTGGGCATGACCAAGGTGTTCAACATGATAGTCCTCGGCGGCCTTCTCAAGGTCTGCCCGATGGTCTCGATCGAAAGCGTCCTCAAGGGCCTCCGCAAGACTCTTCCCGAACGTCACTGGAACCTCATTCCCATGAATGAGGAGGCCATCCGCAAGGGAATGGAAATAATCGAGGAAGTGAAGTAGCCGGCGCCTCCAGCCGTTTCTTCACACTACTCCGTCCGACTTCGCCGACAAGGCCGGTTCCCTCACGGGAGAACCGGTCCGGTCGGCGGAGTTTTCCGTATGTTACGGATATGAAAAAATATTTGTAAATTTACAGACTGACAGCATCTTGCAATGGAGCGCGAATTTGTAGACCTGTACACCCTTCAGCACGACATGAAAGAGGGCCTCACGGACCTCTTTCCGGACCGGATATGGGTAAAGGCCGAGATTGCGTCGCTCAGCGTGAAGTCCGGAGGCCACTGCTATCTGGACCTCGTTCAGAGCGACGGAGGGCTGGTCGTGGCCAGGGTGCGCGCCATCATCTGGAGCAGCTGCTACACCCTGCTCAACGCCAAATTCCACAGCGCCACGGGCAGCGACATCACCGCCGGCACGGAAGTGCTGGTCAGGGCCATGGTGAATTTCCATGAAGTCTACGGCCTTTCCCTGGTAATCGACGACATAGACGCCTCCCTGGCGGTGGGCGAACAGCAGCTGAAGCGGCAGCAGACCGTCGAAAGGCTCACCAAGGAGGGCCTGATGAAAAGGCAGAAAGGCCTCAGGCTCGCCGACATGCCTTATTGCCTGGCGGTGATATCCGCCGAAGGCGCGGCTGGCCTTCAGGATTTCCGGCGCCATCTGCTGGAAAACCCCTGGGGCTACGCCTACCGGCTTGATTTCCATCCTGCGGTGATGCAGGGCGAAGACGCGCCCGGATCCATAATCGCGGCGCTTCAGGGCATCGAGGCGTCCGGAGTGGATTATGATGCGGTGCTGATCCTGCGCGGCGGAGGCTCCGACATGGACCTCGTCTGCTTCGACGACTATGACCTTGCGGCTGCGATAGCGCGTTTTCCGGCACCCGTGATAACCGCCATCGGCCACGACAAGGATTTCCACGTTGCCGACATGGTCGCGTTCGACTATGTGAAGACCCCGACCGCGCTTGCGGACCTGTTCCTCGACCTCACCGCGGCGGCGGATGCCCGCATATCTGCCTACGAAAACCGTCTCGCCCTCGCTTTCCGCGGCCGCGTCGTCGCGCTCGAATCGCGCATGGACCTGGCGGTCAAGGGTATTCAGAGTGCTGTCAGACAGAGGCTTACCGGGGCTGAATACGGGGTGGCCATGCTCGAACAGAAGATTGCCGCCACCGATCCGCGCAATGTGCTTGCAAGGGGGTTCTCCCTTGCACTGGACTCAAGGGGAGTGAAGCTTGCCGGGGCGGCGTCCGCCCGGCCGGGAGACACCATTTCGGTAATGTTTTCGGACGGCCGCATCGGCGCCATGGTGGAAAGCGTGAAATTAAAACAGTCATAGTTTTATGGGTAAGAAATTCGATTATGCGAAGGCAATGGCCAGGCTCGAGGAGATTGCAGTCAGAGTCGAGGATCCAAAGACCAGTCTCGACGACATAGCCGGCCTCGTGAAGGAGAGCCGGACTCTCATCAAAGACTGCCGCGACTATCTTCGCGGCGTCCGGGAAAGCATTGAGAGCGTTGA
>JAFZLP010000110.1 GCA_017551405.1 Bacteroidales bacterium | reverse complement strand
TTCGTCACCCTCGTCAGCAAGAACGGCGTCATCAAGAAGACCACCCTCACCGAATACTCCAACAAGCGCAGCCGCAACAAGGGTATCAAGGCCCTCACCATCCGCGAGGGCGATGAACTCCTCGATGCCATCCTCACCAACGGCAACGAAAACATCATGATTGCCTGCCGTGAAGGCCGTTGCGTGCGCTTCCAGGAAGACCAGCTCCGTGCCATGGGCCGCGGCGCCAGCGGCGTGCGCGGCATCAGCCTCTCCGGCGACGACGAAGTGGTGGGTGTCATCACCTACGACGCCACCGCCGAAGACGCATCCGCACACACCGTGCTGGTTGTCAGCCAGAACGGCTTCGGCAAGCGCTCCGATCCCGAAGACTACCGCCTCACCAACCGCGGCGGAAAGGGCGTCAAGACCATCAGCATCACCGACAAGACCGGAGCCCTCGTGGCCATCAAGAATGTCACCGAGGCCAACGACCTCATGATAATCACCCAGGCGGGCCTTACCATCCGCATGCCTGTCAGCGACATAAGGGTAGCCGGAAGGGCCACCCAGGGCGTGAAACTCATCAATATCAACGAGGGTGACAGGATTGCCGCAGTGAGCGTCGTAGCCTCCCAGGAAGAGGCCGAAAACGAGAATGGCACGGAAAGTGCAAACGATACGGTAAACACAGAAACAGAAAATAATTAACCACTCATTACTACCATGAAAAAGATCATCATCGCATTGGCTCTCCTGGCAGGCGTCCAGATTGCCGGAGCCCAGCAGCAGGTCAAATCCCTGAGTGCTGCAAAAAGCGCTGTCGAATCGGCCGTGGCGGCCACCCAGAATGCCAAGAAGGCTGCAAATCCCGCTACCTGGCTCAAGCTTGGACAGGCTTACATCGATGCCTTCAACGCTCCTCAGGGCAATGGCTGGATCGGTGCGTCCGAGAACGAGCTCAACCTTCTGATGTCCAGGGACAGGGTCCTCGGAGTCAGGGAAGAGACCGTTCAAGGAAGGCCCTATACCGTTAAGAGCTACGAGTCGTCCGACTACTACTTCGACCAGAACGGCATACTCTCCATGATCAAAGTTACCAAACCTGTCGTGGAAAACAGCCTGGGCCTCGCCCTCGATGCCTACAAGCAGGCTTATGCCGTGGATGCCAAGGCAAAGAAGACCGCTGACATTGCCAATGGTATCAAGGATGTCGCAGAGAAGCTTTCGAACGAGGCTGTCAACGCCTACACTTTCGGCGATCTCGAAAAGGCGTCCGAACTGTTCGAGGCGGCTGCAGATGCATCGGTCCTCGCTCCGTTCGCCCAGCTCGACACCAACTCCCTCTACAACGCCGGTCTCACCGCATGGATGCTGGCAAGCAAGAAGGAGGGTGAGGAGGCAGCTCCCTGGTATCAGCGCGCCCAGAAGATCTTCGACAAATCGCTCGAAATGAACTACATGGGCGAGAACGGCGAAGTCTTCGCGAAGCTGTCCGACATCGCCGACAAGCTCGGCGACAAGGCCCTTTCCAAGGAGTATCTCCAGAAAGGTTTCGCAGCCTTCCCCGGCAGCCAGAGCATCATCGTGGGCCTCATCAACTACTACGTGAACGCCGGCGAGGATCCCAACGAGATCTTCAAGCTCCTCGACCTCGCAAAGGCCAACGAGCCCAACAACGCATCCCTGTACTATGTCGAGGGTAACATCCGCAAAGACCTCGGCGACGAGGCCGCCGCACTTGCAGCTTACGACAAATGCGCCGAGATCAACCCCAACTACGAATATGGTTACGTGGGCCGCGGCATTCTCCTCTACAACAAGGCCGTAGACCTTCAGGAGAAGGGCTCCAACGAAATGGACGACGCCAAGTACCAGGCCATCATGCAGGAATTCGAGGCCGCCCTCAAGGGCTGCATCGAACCCTTCGAGAAGGCTTTCGAGATTACCAAGGTGGATGATGTGAAGACCAGCATCGCACAGTTCCTCAAGAACGCATGCTTCCGCTTCCGCACCGATCCCGAATATCAGGCGAAATACGATAAATACAACGCCGTTGCGAACGGGCAGTAGATCCCTTCCCGTATGCTTACAGGCCGCAGTCCTCACTGCGGCCTTTTTGGCTTTCTCGCAACCCTGCATTTCGCAGGAACACCTGGTGGCCATTCCTCCGGTGCCGGTGCCCGAAACCTCTGTCGACACTGTCACGATGGTGTTCATCGGGGATGTCATGATGCATTCCGGGCAGTTGCGTTACGACAGCTCCGATTTCCTTGCGGAGCTCGAGCCGCTGCTTTCCGGGGCGGACATCTCCGTGGCCAACGCCGAGTTCACCATGGCCGGCCCTCCGTACACCGGGTATCCGGCTTTCTCGGCCCCCGACAGCTATGCGTCCGATATCGCCGGATGCGGAGTGGACGTGCTGCTTACCGCCAACAACCATATCCTTGACAAGGGTTCGAAAGGGTTGATGCGTACGCTGGATGTCATGCCCTTGCCGTTCACCGGCTCGGGCCGCGACGCCGAAGAATTCGCATCGCTCAATCCGCTTGTCCTTTCCTGCAAAGGGGTGAGGATAGCCCTGGTCAACTTTACCTACGGCACCAATCTGGGAGCCACGTCCGCATGGCCGGCGGTCAATTACATGAACAGGGAACGGATAGGAGCCCAGATCGCCCGTGCCCGCAAGGCTGGCGCCGACTTCGTGATTGCGCTTCCGCACTGGGGCACCGAATACAGGCTCAATCCCGACGCCGGGCAGCAGAAGTGGGCGGATTTCCTGGTGGAATGCGGCGTGGACGCCATCATCGGCGCCCATCCGCATGTGGTTCAGGACACCACGTTCATAGGTAGCGTCCCGGTAGTGTATTCCATGGGCAACGCCGTATCCAACATGAGCGCCCCGAACACCAGGCTCGAACTTGCGGTAGTGCTCAGAATGACCAACGAACGGCCTTTCGGCAAAAAGGAACTGCTCCGGCCGGAACTACGCTTCCTGTGGTGCACTCTGCCGGGCAGGCTCAAGCATACATACTGCACAATAGAAGTGGATAATTACCTCGATAAGAGAAACTTGTGGCTCACTCCCTCCGACTGGGACGACATGGTCGCCACCCTCGGGAGGGTTAAAGCCCAAACAGGCATAGAATGAAGAAAACCATCACTTTGCATGCAACCAATCCGGTGGAGATCCTCGGCCCCGGAAACCGTATCCTGGACGAGTTCTGCACCTATTTTCCGGGACTGTCCGTGAAGGACAGGGGCAACGAGATTTACCTTGAAGGTCCGGAAGAGCAGGTCAGGGATTTCGAGCAGAAATTCGAAAAGCTCGTGCAGCTCCGCCACCACAAGCCCAGCCTCACCGTCTATGACGTGGAAGACATCTTCAGCGGCATAAGCCGGGACAACCTGGCCGTGAACGGAAATGCCGTCATCACCCATACCACCGACGGCAGGCCCATCCGCGCCCGCAACCTGAACCAGGAGCTGATGGTCAAGGCTTATTTCAACAGCGACCTCATCTTCGCCTTAGGCCCGGCGGGTACCGGCAAGACTTACATCGCCATCGCACTGGCCGTCAGGGCCCTGAAGAACAGGGAGATAAAGCGCATCATCCTCACCAGGCCGGCGGTCGAGGCGGGGGAGCGGCTGGGTTTCCTCCCCGGAGACCTCAAAGACAAGCTGGATCCGTATCTCCAGCCTCTGTACGACGCGCTCGAGGACATGATTCCCACCAAACGCCTCCAGAGTTTCATAGAAGACGACATCATCCAGATCGCCCCCCTGGCGTACATGCGCGGGCGCACCCTGGACCGTGCCTGCGTGATTCTCGACGAGGCCCAGAACACCAATATGGGACAGCTTCGGATGTTCCTCACCCGAATGGGCAGCAATGCCAAGTTCATCGTCACCGGAGACGCCACCCAGGTAGACCTCCCGCGCCGCGAGGACAGCGGCCTGCTGCGCTGCGTGAAGATACTTCAGGACATAAAGGGCATCTCCACGATCAACTTTACGGCGTCCGACATAGTGCGGCATCCGCTGGTCACAAAAATAGTCAACGCCTTCAAGGATCAATAATTTTTAGTAAATTCGCAGATTATGAAAAAGGCTCTCGTCGCATTGGCCCTGGCTTCGCTCCTGCTGTGCGGGTGCGATTCTTTCCGTCGCCTGGCGGGAAGGCCCACAAGCGCCGACATAGCTGCCAAGAAGCAGCTGATAGAAGCGGAGGAAGCCGCGCATCAGGCGCGCATCGATTCGCTCAGGCGCGTCCAGAAAGAAGAAGCCGACTCGCTTACACTCGTCGATGAGATAAAATCTTCCAATGTAATGGTGCTCAAGTCGTCGGCCGTCAAAGGGCTTCGCGCAACAGGGCTTGACAGGCATTATTACATCATAGTCGGCACCTTCAGCAGCCCCGACAACGCAAAACTGCAGGCCTCAAAGGCAGTCGAAAAGGGCTATACGGCCGCGCTCATACCATATTACAACGGATTCACCGCAGTGGGGATAAACGGGACCGACCGCCTGCGCGACGCCTGGGAGACCCTCCACAAAGTATCGCAGGAGCCGTTCTGCCCCAAGGATGCCTGGATGCTGATAAACGAGTAGGAAGATGAAACGGCTTTTCATTTCGCTTGCACTTGCAGCCGCAGCGCTGACGGCTTCCGCACAGGAGTACTACCGTGAACTGTACGAAAGCGAGACCGCCGCGGCCATGAGGGCCGACGTCGCGTACTTCTCCTCCCTGGGCGGCAGGGCTGCCGGTTCGGAGGACGAGAAAGCTGCGGCCGATTATTTCCGCGAGCAGCTGAGGAAAGCCGGCGTGGACGTGCTCGACAGCCCGGACGACTCCAGTTTCGGCCTCAAGTCGGCGGCAGGCGACACCATAACCTCCCACAATGCCATAGGCTTCATAGAAGGCTATGACCGCGAGCTTCGCGGGCATTACATAGTAATCGGCGCCCGGCTCGACAATCTCGGCGCCCGTAAAACCGTCGTAAACGGCAAGGAAGAGATACGTGTGTATCCCGGCGCCAACGGAAACGGTTCCGGCCTCGCGCTGCTGCTGAACCTTGCCAAAATGCTGAACACCAACAAGGTGCTGCTCAAGCGCAGCGTCATAATCGCGGCATTCGGCGCATCCGGCCTGCAGAACGCCGGTTCGTGGTATTTCGTGAACCGCTCCTTCGGCGAGTCAGGCAAGATAGACGCCATGATAAACCTGGACATGCTCGGCACCGGCAGCAACGGCTTCTATGCATATTGCGCATCGAACTCCGACATGGAGCAGATAGTTAACAACCTGGCCGCCACCCTGCAGCCCGTCCATCCCAGGATAGTTTCCGCCGAGCCCTGCCCGTCCGACCACCGCTCCTTCTATGCTGCGGAAATCCCCTCGGTCATGTTCACCAGCGGCATGTATCCCGAATACAATTCCGAAAAGGACCTTCCAGGAATCGTCGAATATGACTATCTCGAAAGGGAAGGGGAATACATCTACAACTACGCCATGGTGCTGGCGAACGGCCCCAAGCCTGAATTCCGGCCCAAAGATGCAGTTGTAGACAGGCCGGATGCCGGGGAGGTCGTTGCCTGGAACGACTGCGACGTCAAGCCTTCGTTCATGAACAACTACGACCCCAACGTGTTCCTCAACCGCTGGGTGTACGTGTATCTGAAATACCCCCAGTATGCCATCGACAACGGCATCCAGGGGCGCGTTCTCGTGGATTTCATCATCACCGAAAAGGGTAAGGTCACCGATGTCCGGGTGCTCAGGGGCGTGCATCCCAGCCTGGACGCCGAAGCAGTGAAGGTGGTCGAGGCTTCTCCCGACTGGAAACCGGCCCGGGTCCGGGGAAAAAAAGTGAAGTGCGAGATGTCGCTGTATGTGGAATTCCGGCTCGAAAAGCGGAAATGACAATGAAGATTCAAGTATAATTGCATAAATAGGAGAAAGAAGTCAGATGGATTACGATTTCAAGAAGATCGAAGCCAAGTGGCAGTCGTACTGGGCTGCGGAAAAGACTTACAAGGTGGAGGAGGATTCCTCGAAGCCGAAGTTTTATGTCCTGGACATGTTCCCGTATCCTTCGGGCGCGGGGCTTCATGTAGGGCATCCCTTAGGCTACATAGCCAGCGATATCTACGCCCGTTACAAAAGGCTCAAGGGGTTCAACGTGCTGCATCCGATGGGCTACGATGCCTTCGGACTTCCGGCGGAGCAATATGCCATCCAGACCGGGCAGCATCCCGAAAAGACCACCGACGAGAACGTGGCGCGCTATCGCAGCCAGCTCGACAGGCTCGGTTTCTCCTTCGACTGGGACCGTTCGTTCCGCACCTGCGATCCCGACTACTACAAGTGGACGCAGTGGGCTTTCCTGAAGATGTTCAAGAGTTGGTACGATCCCGAAAAGGACAAGGCCAGGCCCGTCGCCGAACTCGTAAGCCGGTTCGAGACCGAAGGTTATGACGGCATCACCCCCGCGCAGTGGAAGGCTTTCTCCGACAAGGAAAAAGACGAGGTCCTCATGCGCTACCGCATAGCCTATCTCGGCGAAACCAGCGTGAACTGGTGCGAAGGCCTCGGCACCGTGCTTGCCAACGACGAGGTCAAGGACGGGTTGAGCGTGCGCGGCGGTTTCCCGGTTGTGCAGAAGAAAATGCGCCAGTGGCAGCTCAGGGTCTCCGCATATGCCGAAAGGCTGCTTGCCGGTCTCGACAAGCTTGAATGGACCGATTCCCTCAAGGATATGCAGCGCAACTGGATAGGCAGGAGCGAGGGCACCGAGATGGTGTTCGACACCATCTGCGACGGCCGCCACATGCCGGTCACCATCTTCACCACCCGTGCCGATACCGTCTTCGGAGTCACCTTCATGGTGCTGGCCCCCGAAAGCGAGCTGGTCGAAACGCTCACTTCGGCTTCCATGAAAAAGGAAGTGGAAGAGTACCTGCAGTATGCCGCAAAGAAGACGGAGCGTGAGCGCCAGTCCGAAACCAGAAACGTAACCGGCGTATTCACAGGCTCTTACGGTGTCAATCCCCTTACCGGCGAGCAGATTCCCATCTGGATTTCGGAATATGTGCTGGCAGGTTACGGCACCGGCGCCATCATGGGCGTGCCGGCTCACGACAGCCGCGACTACGCTTTCGCGAAGAAGTTCAATCTGCCCATTATCCCCCTCATCGAAGGAGCCGACGTCAGCGAGAGCAGCTTCGACGCCAAGGAGGGCAGGATGGTCAATTCCGGCTTCCTGAACGGCATGGAGGTCAAAGAGGCCATAGAGGCCGCCAAGGTGTATGTCGAGGAGCACAAACTCGGCCGCCGCAAGGTGAACTACCGCCTGAGGGATGCCATCTTCAGCCGCCAGCGCTACTGGGGCGAACCTTTCCCCATCTGCTACAAGGACGGCATCGCCACCCCGCTTCCCGAAAGCGCGCTGCCCCTTACCCTTCCCGAAATCGACAGCTTCAAGCCTTCCGCAGGCGGCGAGGCCCCGCTTGCGCGCGCCAAAGACTGGACTTATGAGGGTTCCCCGCTCGAAACCAGCACCATGCCTGGCTTCGCCGGATCCAGCGCATATTATCTCCGCTACATGGATCCCCACAATTCCGAAGAGATGGTCAGCGCCGAAGCCGACCGCTACTGGCGGAACGTCGACCTTTATGTGGGCGGCACCGAGCATGCCGTGGGGCATCTCATCTATTCCCGTTTCTGGAACAAGTTCCTGTTCGACCTCGGCTACGTGTGCGAGGACGAGCCTTTCAAGAAACTCGTGAACCAGGGCATGATCCAGGGAAGGAGCAACTTCGTTTACAGGATAGTGGGCACCAACACCTTCGTCTCCGCAGGCCTGCGCAAGAAGTATGAGACCACCGAAATCCATGTAGACGTCAACATAGTCCACAATGACAGGCTGGACATCGAGGCCTTCAGAAAATGGCGTCCCGAATTCGAGGATGCCGAGTTCGTGCTCGAGAACGGTGAATACATCTGCGGCTGGGCCATCGAAAAGATGAGCAAGAGCATGTACAACGTCGTGAATCCCGATGAAATCTGCAATAGCTACGGGGCCGACACCCTGAGGCTTTACGAGATGTTCCTCGGGCCGGTGGAGCAAAGCAAGCCCTGGGATACCAAGGGAATAGACGGCGTGCACCGCTTCCTCAAGAAGTTCTGGCGCCTTTATTACAACCAGGACAAACTGCTCGTCAGCGACGCCAAGCCCTCCGCTGCCGAACTCAAGGCTCTCCACACCCTCATCGGCAAGGAGCAGGAAGACATCGAGAGCTTCTCCTACAACACCAACATCAGCGCCTTCATGATCGCCGTCAACGAACTGACCGACCTGGGCACTACGTCGCGTGAAATCTTGGAGCCTCTCCTTATCCTCCTCTCTCCCTTCGCCCCGCACGTGGCGGAGGAACTCTGGCACGACCTGGGCCATTCCGACAGCATAACCGGTGCCGTATTCCCCGAGTACAACCCGGCATTCACAGTTGAAGACAGCGTCACCTACCCCGTTTCCTTCAACGGCAAGACCCGCTTTACGGCCGAGCTTCCCAAAAGCGCATCTCCCGCCGAGGTGGAGGCTGCGGTGCGTGCCCTTCCCGATACGGCTAAATATGTGGCCGACAAGCAGATAGTGAAGGTTATCGTGGTTCCCGGAAGAATAGTCAACATAGTGCTCAAATGAAGAATAAAAAAGTCCTGAAAACTATTTGGGAGTACCTCGTAATGACATTCGCGACATTCGTGTTCACGGTGTCGTGGGAGGCTTTCATGATTCCGAACGGCATGTCCGCAGGCGGCATGATGGGCATCTGTACCATCATCGAATTCGCTACGGGCGGCCTGGTCAAGGCGTCAATTTCATTCTTTATAATAAACGCCCTGCTGATACTCCTGGCGGTCATGGTCTTCGGTATAGGCTTCGGCTTCAAGACCATCTACTGTATCATCATGTCATCGGTGTTTCTGTGGCTGGTGGACGACTGGAGCTGGCTGCATTCGATTCCGGGCAATTTCCTCTATGTGGAACACAAGACACTGGTGCCGATAATCGCGGGCTTCTTCGAGTCGCTGGGCCTCGGTATCACCATAAGATACGGGGGCAGTACGGGCGGAACGGATATAATTGCCCTGATAATCAACAAGTTCTGGCCGGTTTCGCTGAGCAAGGCGTTCTTTATCATGGACCTCATAGTGGTGGCCGCACAGCTGCTGCTCAGGCCCGGGTTCGGTTCCTACACCGGAGACCCGAAGACCTTCAACGACGTTATGTACGGTATCCTGGAGATCGTCACCTTCGCGCTTACCATCGACTACTTCACCATAGGCAACAAGAACAAGATGCAGCTGATTATCTTCTCGGAAAAGTACGAGCAGATAGCCGACTACATCTGCAATACCATGGAACGCGGGGTCACGGTGCTGAAGGCCCAGGGCTGGTTCACCAAAAAAGACAAGAACGTGCTGCTGGTGCTCCTCACCCGCAACGAGCTTTCGCCCCTGAGCAAAGAGATCAACAAGATCGACAACCGCGCTTTCATGAGCGTGAACAATGTCGGTGAGGTATACGGCGAAGGATTCACCGAAATCAAGGCCGGCGTCCCGAAACTGAAGCTGAAATCCGAGAAAAAGAAATAAGCCATGGCGGTACCCAAACAGAAAATATGGACGGTGATAAAGGATTATGCCATCATCGCCTTCGGAATACTCTGCTACACGCTGGGATGGACTCTGTTCCTGATTCCGCAGAACCTGGTAGGCGGGGGAGTGACAGGTATATCCTCCATCATCCAGTATGCCACCCACGGAGCCATTCCGGTTTCCTACAGCTACTTCGCCATCAACATAATCCTCCTCGTCATCTCCATATTCACCCTCGGGCCCAGTTTCGGCGTAAAGACCGTGTTTGCGGTAATCGTCGCCTCGGTGGCCCTCAGGCTGGAACCTGCCCTCATTCCGCAGTCCTTCATCCAGTCGCTTGCCATTGACAACGGCAAACTGGTGAGCGTGATAATGGGCGGAATGATTTCGGGCCTCGGCATCGGCATCTCCATGTCGCAGGGGGGCAGCACCGGCGGAACTGATATCATCGCCCTGGTGCTCAACAAGTATCGGGGCTATCCTCCCGGAAAGGTCATACTCTGGATGGACGTGGTGATCATCCTTTCTTCGCTGTTCGTGCCTTCCTACACTCCCGACGGCGCACTCCTCGGATTCAGCGACAAGATACTGGTGATCGTTTACGGCTTCATGCTCGTGTTCG
>JAFZLP010000109.1 GCA_017551405.1 Bacteroidales bacterium | reverse complement strand
TCATTGGGTGTGCGCGCCCAGGAGCTGTCGCGCAGGGGGTAATACAGGAAGAAATCGTCCATGGAGAAGCGCCTGCGGGCGACCACCCTGGGCTTGTAGCAGAAATCGGCCATGTTGCGGCCGTTCACGCTCTGGATTATGAGCTCCTCGATGTTCGCGCGAGTGAGGGAGTCGCGCGTACGCGTCTGCGCCAGTCTATAGGTGTTTATGGCCTCCGTGAATTCGTATGAAAGGTGGTGGTCTTCCGCCTCGAGACAGATGAGGTCAAGGTCCGAAAGGGGGACCGGCGCCTCGCGGGTGGTGTCGGGAACGAAGGCTAAAAACGCCGAAATGACAGCGAAAAGCATCATAATCAGGCCACAAAGTTATAAAATAAGCTTCATAAAATTTCTTTTAGAGAAAAAAATACTAACTTTGCCAGCTATTTCGACTTATAATTAAAAATTATACTATTATGCAAAGCAAAGGTGCAATCAGATTTGTGGCGATCCTGCTCGTTTTGGCCTGCCTCTGGCAGCTTTCCTTCACCCTTGTAACCTCCATCTATGGCAAGAGGGCAAAGAAAGCCGCCGAAAAGGAAGTTGTGGCAGCCCAGCAGAGCGCAGCATTCGCAAACATCCCCGAAGTCGACAGGGCATTCTATCTCGACTCCATCCGCAAGGTTGCGGAAAGGTCCTACACCGACTCCATCACCACTGAAAAGGTTTATTTCGGTTATACCTTCAAGGACGTACGTGCCAAGGAAATCAACCTCGGCCTCGACCTCAAGGGCGGTATGAACGTCATGCTGCAGGTGCAGCTCCAGGACCTCGTAAAGGCTCTTTCGGGAAACAACATGACTCCCGAGTTCAACCAGGCGCTCGAGCTCGCAAAGCAGCGCAGTGTCAACTCCCAGTCCGACTACATCACCCTCTTCGCCGACGCGTGGAAGGAAGTTTCCGGCGGCCAGAGGCTTTCCCAGGTTTTCGGTACCTACGAAATGAGGGACCAGATCAAGCCCGAAAGCACTGACGAAGAAGTCGTCAAGGTTATCAGGAACGAGGCAGAGAGTGCACTTTCCAACTCCTTCAACGTTCTCCGTAACCGTATCGACCGTTTCGGCGTAACCCAGCCCAGCATCCAGAGGCTCGGCAATACCGGCCGTATCCTCGTCGAGCTCCCCGGCGTCAAAGAGCCGGAGCGCGTGCGCAAGCTGCTCCAGGGAACCGCATCCCTCGAGTTCTGGACAACGTTCGACGCCAGCGAGATCAGCCCTTACCTGGCCCAGGCCAACCAGCTCATCGCCCAGATGCAGGCTGCAGAAGAGCCTGAAGCTGAGGAAGTTGCAGCCGAGGCTGCAGAGAAGGACGTGGTAGCCGAAGAGCTCGCCGCCCAGGAAGACAACAGCGCCGACCTCCAGGCATACCGCAAGGCCAACCCGCTGTTCGCAGTGCTTCAGCCTTCCCAGGCCCGTGGCACCGCCTGCGTCGGTTACGCCACCGCAGCGGACACCGCCGCCGTCAACCGCTATCTCGCCATCCCGCAGGTAGCCGAGATCTTCCCGGCCGAGTTCCGCCCCATGTGGACCGTTAAGCCCAGCAAGTTCTTCACCGGCGCCGAGTACTATGAACTCGTTGCCATCAAGGCCGACTCCCGCGACGGACAGGCTCCCCTCGACGGTTCTTCCGTTACCGATTCCCGCATCTCCTATGACAACGGCAAGGGCGGCTCCCCCAGCGTCAACATGACCATGAACGCAGAGGGCGCCAACACCTGGGCCCATCTCACCAAGGACAACATCGGCAAGCAGATAGCCATCGTGCTCGACGGCACCGTCTATTCCTATCCTACCGTCAACACCGAAATCACCGGCGGTTCTTCCGTGATTACCGGCGACTTCTCCGTTGAAGAGGCTACCGACCTTACCAACGTGCTCAAGAGCGGTAAGCTTCCCGCCCCCGCCACCATCGTGCAGGAGCAGGTCGTAGGCCCGTCCCTGGGTGCCAAGTCCATCAAGGACGGTATGATCTCCTTCATCATCGGCTTCATCCTGGTGCTCATCTACATGCTCATATTCTACCGCGGTGCGGGTGTGGCTGCTGACATCGCCCTCCTCATCAACGTAGTACTCCTGTTCGGCACCCTCGCCTCCTTCGGCGCCGTTCTCACCCTGCCGGGTATCGCCGGTCTGGTGCTGACGCTGGGTATGGCAGTGGACGCGAACGTCATTATCTATGAGCGCGTCAAGGAAGAGCTCAAGGCCGGCAAGGGCCTCAGCAAGGCTATCGAAGACGGTTACCGCAATGCGTATTCCGCAATTATCGACGGCCAGCTGACCACCCTCCTCACCGGTATCATCCTGTTCTTCTTCGGTTCGGGTCCGGTCAAGGGCTTCGCCACCACTCTCATCATCGGTATCATCACCTCGGTGCTCACCGCCATCTTCATCTCCCGCCTCATCATCGAGGGCCGCGTGAAGAGGGGCAAGAACGTCACCTTCGAGAGCAACTGGAGCGCCAACTTCCTCAAGAACACCCATATCGACTTCCTCGGTGCCCGCAAGTGGTCCTACATCATCTCCGGCTGCCTCATCCTCATCGCTGTCGGCAGCATGGCGTTCAAGGGCTTCACCTACGGTGTTGACTTCACCGGCGGCCGTACTTATGTGGTGCGCTTCGACCAGCCCGTACAGGCTGAAGAGGTCCGTGCAGCCGTGAACGACGTGTTCGAGGCCGCAGCCCAGGCAAATCCCGACATCAAGGGTTCCTCCGCCGAGGTCAAGCAGTTCGGCGGCGACTCCCAGATGAAGATCACCACCGCCTACAAGGTTGACGTGGACGATTCTTCCGTCGATACCGAAATCGAAGGCATGCTCTACACCGCACTGAAGGGCTTCTTCAGCGAGGAAATGTCGCAGAGCCAGTTCGTGAGCACGCTCGACAACCCCAACGGTATCATTTCTTCCGACAAGGTTGGCGCCAGCATCGCTTCCGACATCAGGCGCGACGCAATCATCGCCCTCATCCTGGCCCTCATCGTGATCTTCGCCTACATCGCAGTCCGCTTCCGCGGCTGGGCATGGGGTCTGGGCGGCGTGGTTTCACTCGCCCATACCGCGATCATCATCATCGGCTTCTTCTCGCTGTTCAGCGGCATCCTTCCGTTCAACCTTGACGTCGACCAGACGTTCATCGCGGCTATCCTGACCATCATCGGTTACGCCATCAACGATAACGTCGTTATCTTCGACCGTATCCGCGAGATGCGCACCCTGCATCCCAATGCGGACTTCAAGGAGACCACCAACGCCGCTCTGAACGCCACCCTTACCCGTACGGTGAACACCTCCGTATCCACGCTGCTTCCTATGCTGGCGATTGCGATAGCCGGCGGTGAAAGCATCCGCGGTCTCTCGGTGGCCCTCTGCCTCGGTGTCATCATCGGAACCTACGCTTCCATCATGATCGGCACCCCCGTCATGTACGACACCACCCTGAGGAGGCTCCAGAAAGCCGACACCGGCAAGAAGGCCGGCAAGTAAACGTTTTCTGAACGTTTGAATGAACTCCGTCGGAATTTCCGGCGGAGTTTTTTCATAACTTTTCAGTATATTTGTCCTGCTTATGTCATTCGTACACCTTCACGTCCATACGCAGTATTCCGTGCTCGACGGGCTTTCCAACATCGAAAAGCTTTTCCAGAGGGCCGAGGAGCTGGGCATGCCGGGTCTCGCCATCACCGACCACGGCAACATGTACGGCGTGAAGGAGTTCTATGACGTGGCCAAGAAGCATCCTCGGGTGAAGCCCATTTTCGGATGCGAAGTGTACGTAACCCGCCATTACGACCACAAGCTCAAAGACCCGCAGCACAAGGGGTACTACCACCTCATCCTCCTGGCCAAGAACGAGACGGGCTACCACAACCTCATGAAACTGGTCTCGTTCGGGCATATCGAGGGCTTCTACTACCGTCCCCGCATCGACCACGAGCTCCTGGAACAATACCACGAGGGCCTCATCTGCTCCAGCGCCTGCCTGGCGGGGGAAATCCCCCAGGATATTGTCGCCGGCGACATCGAAGCTGCCGAAAACGCGATAGAGTGGCACAAGCGCATCTTCGGCGAAGACTACTACCTGGAGGTGATGCTCCACAAGACCGAGGTTCCGGGCCTTTCGAACGACCTCTACGACAAGCAGAAGCTGTACACCGAAAAGATCTTCGAGCTCGGGGCCAAGCACGGCGTGAAGGTCATCGCCACCAACGACGCCCATTTCGTCCGAAAGGACGACGGTCCGGTGCACGACAGGCTTATCTGCCTGACTACCAATGCGAACGTGTCCGACCAGGGAAGGCTGCGCTACACCCAGCAGGAATACCTCAAAAGCGAGGACGAGATGCAGGCGCTCTTCCCCACCCACCCGGAGGCCCTGGCCAATACGCTGGAAATCCTGGACAAGGTGGAGAACATCGAAATCAACCGCGGCCACGTGCTGCCGAAGTTCGAGCTGCCCGGCGATTTCATGGAAGACATCGGCACCTACCTGGAGAAATACAAGGATATCATTGCAGAAGGGGCATACGAGGAGCGCCGCGACCACGGCGTGGTCATTGAAAAAACGCCGCGCAGCGACGAGTTCCGCTACTCGGTGGCATACCTGTGCCATCTCACCTACCAGGGCGCCGAGAAGCGCTACGGAAGCCCTCTGGACCCCAAAATCGCGGAAAGGATAGAGTTTGAGCTCAAGACCATTTCGCACATGGGCTTCCCCGACTACTTCCTGATCGTCCAGGACTTCATCAACTGGGCCAAGAACAACGGGGTTTCGGTCGGGCCCGGACGAGGCAGCGCCGCCGGTTCCGTGGTGAGCTACTGCCTGCGTATCACCAATCTGGACCCCCTGCGGTACGACCTCCTGTTCGAGCGTTTCCTCAATCCCGAGCGAATCAGTATGCCCGATATCGACGTTGACTTCGATGACGAGGGCCGCTACCGCGTGATCCAGTACGTCCAGGACCGCTATGGCAAAGACCACATCTCCCATGTCATAACCTTCGGCACCATGGCCGCCAAGGGCTCGGTAAAGGACGTGGCGCGCATCAGCGGCCTGCCCCTGAGCGAGTCCGACAGGCTCACCAAGATGATTCCCGACCGCGCCTTCGTG
>JAFZLP010000108.1 GCA_017551405.1 Bacteroidales bacterium | reverse complement strand
TTGGCGAGAATCTGCCTCCACTCGTTGTTCTTGAGCATGGTGTCGGTCTCGATCCTGGTGAGCGTGCCGCAGGATGAGACAAGCAGGATTGAAACCAAAATGGCGGGCGCAAGTCTGCGCAGGGAAAGTGTATTCATAATAGTTGCAGTTAATACATCAAATGTGCACTACACAAAAGTAAGTATTTTTTGCTAACTTAGGGCCAGGAAAACTGCAAATGCAAGTTTAATATGAGAATAGCGTCCTTTTTTGCCCTTGCCGGGCTCATATTTCTCCAGGCATGCACCGGCAGCAGGCTGCAGAGCGGAGACCTCATCTTCATAGCCCTTCCGTCCGACTACAGTCTTGACGCCGACGCTCCCGAACCGGTCTCCGAAACGCTCAATATCATTCACGTGGCCATTGCCGATGTCGGCCGCGACGGGGTTTCCGTAATCGACGCGACCCTCGCCCACGGAGTCGAGCGCCATCCGCTCGACACCCTCCTGAGCGACTTCACCCTCAAGGACGGCAAGCTGCCTCCCATGATGGTCTACCGCCTGAAAGACAACAGGGAGGCCAGACGCTTCGTATCTAACGCCCGCGCCTTCACGGGCCTTCCGTACGACATAGATTTCAAACCGGGCAACGACGCCCGCTACTGCACCGAGCTGGTGCAGGACTCCTATATCACGGCCTCCGGCGACAGCCTTTTCAAGACGGTCCCGCTGGACTTCTCGCTGCCCGGCGGGGAGATCCCGCAGTACTGGAGCCAGCTCTTCGCCATCATCGGCCGCCCCATCCCCGAGGGGCCTGGCTATTCCCCGCAGACCATGATGGACTCCCCTCTCCTCAAATTCGTTAAAAATCTTTAAGCACATGAACATAAAAGCAGCGGTCTACCTGGGCTCGAATCCGGGAAACGACCCAAAATACATCAAGAACGCCCGCGAACTGGGCAGGCTCCTGGCAGCCGAAGGCATCGAAGTGATTTACGGAGGCGCGAGGGTTGGCACCATGGGCGCCATGTCCGAAGGCGTGATGGAAGCCGGCGGCAAGATTACCGGAGTCTTCCCGAAAGGGTTCAAGGGACGCAAGGTATACGCCAATGAGGGCCTGGACGTCCGGCAGAAAGGCGAGGGATACGGGAACTACACCTACCTCGAGGCCGGCTCCTTCGACGAGCGCATCAGGACCATGGAGCAGATGGCCGACATCTGCATCATCCTCCCGGGAAGCTACGGCACCATGCACGAATTCTTTTCGTTCTTCGAGGGCAACGAACTCGACCGTTTCAACAAGCCCGTGGCCATCCTCAACCTCGACGGCTATTATGATCCCCTGCTGAAGCTCATCCGCAATATGACCGATGCCGCTTTCACGGGCAGGGAAGACCTCGACCTCTTCGTTGTGGCAGGCACGCCGGAGGAGCTCCTGGGAAAGATTAAGGATTTTTTTGCTAACTTTGAGAAATAAAGCGATTGATATGGACAACAAAGGCTATAATTTCAAATTCGCCGAAACAGGAGGATCCGCACGCGTGGAAATCCGGAGCGGCGAAGACATCGCCAGGCTCGGCGAACTGGACCGCAAAATGTGGACGGTGCTCAGCGCGCCCGTAAAAGATCTCGAATTCGACCGCCGCACCCTCGAAATCATCGATTCCAACGGCGACGGCATCATCCATGTCGATGAAGTAATCGCTGCCGCACAGTGGATCACAGGCATCCTGCGCAATCCCGACGAGCTTCTGGAAGGGCGTTCCGAGCTTTCCCTCGACGCCTTCAACACCGACAGTCCCGAGGGTGCCACCCTGCAGAAATCGGCCCGCCAGATTCTCCGGAACCTGGGGCTCGAAAAAGACAGCATCTGCATGGAAGACACTTCCGACAACGCGCGCATCTTCGCCGGCAGCAAGTTCAACGGCGACGGCGTCATCACCCAGATATCCGCCGGGGAAGACGAAGGCCTCCAGGCTCTCGTCAAAACCATACTCGAAATATCGGGCGGCGCCCCCGACCGCTGCGGCGAACAGGGCATTACCCAGGAACAGATTGAGGCCTTCTACGCCGCCTGTGCCGACTACGCAGCTTGGCAGGCCGCAGCCGGTAAAGAAACCGCTCCCTATTCCGACACCCCGGCAGCCCTTGCAGCGGTAGATGCGGTTAAGGCCAAGGTAGAAGACTACTTCCTGCGCTGCAAGCTGATCGGTTTCGATGCCGATGCCAGCGCCGCCGTGGACGTCGACATTGATAAACTGAAAGTGCTCGGCTCGCAGGATCTTGCAGGACGCGAAGAAGAGCTGTCCGAATATCCCGTCGCCCGCCCCGAAGCCGGTGGCAGGCTCCCGCTCAAAAAGGGCCTTAACCCGGCCTGGGCTTCCCGCATCGCGGCCGTGGCTGCGCTCGTCAAGGACTTTGAAGGCAAGGAATCCGTCACCGAAGACGAATGGAACGCAGTCCTCGCCAAATTCGAGCCCTACAGGGCCTGGATGGCCGAAAAGAAGGGCGGCGAAGTGGAGCCGCTCGGGCTCGATGCGGTGAAAGCCGTTCTCAAGGATTCCCGCAAGGACGATCTCCTTGCCCTCATAGCTTCCGACAAGGCCCTCGAACAGGAGGCAATCTCGATCGAGACTGTCGACAAAGTCCTGCACCTCTACCGCTACTTCTACAGCTTCCTCTGCAACTATGTAAGCTTCAAAGAGTTCTACGTACCGGGCGGGAAAGCCATGTTCCAGGCCGGCGAGCTCTTCATCGACCAGCGCCGCTGCGACCTCTGCATAAAGGTCAGCGACATGGGCAAACATGGCGACATGGCCGGCCTCAGCTGGATGTACATCCTGTATCTTGCCTGCACTTCCAAGACGAGCAGCAAGAGCTTCGACGTAGCGGCCGTGGTCACCAACGGTGAAACCAGGGGCCTGAGGGTAGGCAAGAACGCCATCTTCTACGACCGCGCAGGAGAAGTGTACGACGCCACGGTCACCAAAATCATAGACAATCCCCTCAGCCTCAGGCAGGCATTCTGGGCTCCATACCGCAAGTTCGGAAAATGGGTAAGCGGCCTCTTCACCAAGAAGGCGAAAGAGAAGGACGACAAGGCATTCGCCGGCATGACCTCTACCGCCCAGGCAGCCCCGGGCGCCGCTCCCGCGGCAGGCGGATTCGACATTGCCAAGTATGCCGGCATCTTCGCGGCCATCGGCCTGGCAATCGGCGCTATCGGCGTGGCAATCAGCGCCCTCGTAAAGGGCGCCGTGTCGCTCTGGCCATGGAAGCTGCTGCTGGTCCTGCTCGCCCTCATGCTCATCATCAGCCTGCCGTCCGTCATCCTCACCTGGATACATCTCCGCCACCGCGACCTCGGGGCGGTGCTCAACGCCAACGGATGGGCCATGAACGCGGCCTCCTACGTGCGCGTGAAATTCGGCAAGACGCTCACCCAGCTCGCCAAATTCCCGCTCCTTTCAGAGGTGGACGAAAAGGCCAAAAAGGCGCGTCGCCGCACCCGTACCATTATTATTACGGTGCTTGTACTTCTGGCGGCGGCAGCCTTCTGCCTGTGGTATTTCGGCATTTTGTTTTAATTGTATAATCTTGATAACCAAACTGATATGAAAAAAGTCATCATTACTCTCACCATCCTCGCTGCAACAGCGGGAATGGCAATCGCACAGCCGTCCATCGACGCCGGCTATCTGTTTTCCATGAACAAGGAAATGATAGGTTCGAACGTAATCGACGCCGCAGCCCAGGGTTTCTTTGCCGGCGCCAGCTACACCTGCAATATTGCAAACGGGCTTGATGTCAACACCGGCCTGTACTATAATTACCTCACTTCCAGCGATTCCGACTCCGCCAACATCATAGGCGACATCAGCGGCAGCTACGATCTGAGGCTGAACGAGCACTATATCTCCCTGCCCGTGAACCTGCGTTTCGGGACCTTCATCGGCAACGGCATCAAGGTGTTCGCATTTGCGGGCCCCTCGCTCAGCTACTGCGTTTCCTCCACCACTAAATACAACGCATCCATCAACCTGCCCATAATCGGCAACATCGGCAAGGAGGACACCATCAACAATTTTGAGCTGGACGAGGACTACAAGCCCTTCGACGTCCTGGTAGGCGGCGGTCTCGGAACCGAAATCCAGGGGATCATCCGCATTCAGGCCGGCTACCGCTATGGTCTGCTCGACCGTGACGGAGGCGAAAACAGCAGCCTTCACCGCTCTGAGATCTTCGCCGGAGTATCCTACATATTCTAGCCACAGATGAAAAGGGTACTTCTCGTAATATCCGCCGTACTGTTCCTTGCATCGGCCAGCTCCAGCGCACAGGTCGCGGCCGATGCAGGGTACATCTACTCCATGCTGTTCGATCACGGTGACGGCTCCAGGGCTGATTCGCAGGGTTTCTTTGCGGGCGCCTCATATTCCTGGGGCGTCCTCCCGTACGGGCTTGCTATAGGCACGGGCCTGTACTATTATCACATCGGAGGCAAGGGAACGGCCTTTCCGGGTATTATGAACGACCCTGTATACGACATAGTATCCAAATTCGGCACGAACTCCCACGAGGAGCACTATCTCGCCCTTCCGCTCAATGCGGGCATAAACATCCCCGTAGACGAGACAGTCGGGCTTCACGCAAGCCTGGGTCCCGTGTTCTCATGGTGTCTCGACTCCAGGTCCTACTCCTTCTGGGCCGACGACCTTGGAGCAGAGGTGGAACGGAATGTGAGCTATTTTGCCCCTGAAAACAATTTCGCCGAATACTCGCGCTTCGATATCCTTGCCGGGGGAAGCATAGGCGTAGACTTCTTTGGTAAGCTGCTCCTGCACGTCGGCGCATACTACGGTCTGCTGGACAGGTCGGGCTATGTAAACAAAAACCTGCATACTTTGAATATGCAGGCCGGATTGTCGTATCTGTTCTGATTACTCCTTTTCCTTCTTTTCTTCCTTGGAGAAGAATTTCCATTGGAAGAGGACCAGGTAGAAGGCTCCAACAGTGACGCAGCTGTCCGCGAAATTAAAGACGGGGCTGAAGAATATCACCTTTTCTCCCGAACGGATTATCGGGAAATAGAACATATCCACCACCTTTCCGAACATGAAGGGAGCGTAGTCCCAGACAAGCCCATAGAAGAGGCTGTCGATAATGTTTCCGAAAGCCCCGGCGGTAATCAGAGTAAGGCCCACAAGCACGCCCATGGGGGCCTTTCCCTTTTTATTAAGGGAGGCTATCCACCAGATAAGGGCGCCGCACAGGCATATGCGGAACAGGCTCAGGATGAACTTTCCGACCATGCCTCCGAACTTCATGCCGAAGGCCATGCCCTCGTTTTCGATGAAGCACAGGCGGAACCACTGGCCTATTACCGGGATCTGCTGCCCTATGGTCATGTTGGTCTTGACCAGGACCTTAATGACCTGATCGACGACCACCAGAACGATTCCGAGTATGACGAGCCGTGCGCCTTTGGACAGTTTCATGGAATCAGTTCTTGCCCTGCTTTGCCAGCATTTCCTTTGCCTCTACGGTAAGCGTAGCGTGCGGGACGAGACGGAGCCTCTCCTTGGGGATGAGCTTGCCCGTCACGCGGCAGACGCCGTAGGTCTTGTTTTCGATTCGCAGGAGCGCAGCCTCAAGGTTCTTGATGAACTTGTACTGGCGCTGGGCGAGCTGGCTGGCTTCTTCTTTGGTCAGCTGGTTTGCACCGTCGTCCTCCACCGTCTTGAAGGAAGGTGAAGTGTCTTCGATGTCATTGTTGCCGCCATGCATGACCACCTGGCTCAGAGTGTTGTACTCTGCCCTGGCTTTGGCAAGCATGTTCTCGATGATGACCCTGAATTCCTCAAGTTCCTCATCGGAATAGCGCGTCTTTGTGGTTTCTTCTGCCATAGTTGTTATTGGTTTCTTGTTACTTTTATTCTGATGAAGCCTTCGTTCCACTCAACTTCCGAGCCATCTCCGTCCTGGGACAGTCCGATGGACAGTGCGAGCGTCTGTGAAGCTATGAAGTCTTTGTATTCCTCAAGGGAAGCAGTGATTTCCTGAAGGGCGTCGCCGGTGGCGATTATTACGACGTCCACCTTGTCGGTAACGTCGAACCCGGAGTCTTTGCGGATGTTCTGGATGCGGTTGATGAGCTCGCGGGCAGTGCCTTCACGGCGCAGGGATTCGGTGACCTCCACGTCGAGGGCTATAGTGAGCTGGCCTTCGCTGGCTACGAGCCATCCGGGCATGTCCTCGGAAGAGATTTCGTAGTCTTCGGGAACAAGCTCGACCGGACCTCCGGCAAGTGCAAGGGTGTATGTGCCGGCCATTTCGATTGCGGAGATGACAGACTGTTCCATTCCGGCGAAAGCACCGGCTATCTCCTTCATGCGCGGGCCGTATTTCTTGCCCAGGCTCCTGAAGTTGGGCTTGATCTTCTTGGTGATAATGCCCGCGGTGTCGGAGATGAACTCCGCCTCCTTTACGTTCACCTCGGTGAGAACCAGGTTCTTGACCTGTTCAAGCTGGGTGCGGAGCTTCTCGGACAGTACGGGAATGACCATCTTGCCGAGGGGCTGGCGCACCTTGATGTTCACCTTGCGGCGAAGAGCGAGCACCAGCGAAGTGGCCTTCTGGGCCAGGGCCATGCGTTCTTCGAGATCGGTGTCGATCAGGGCGGGATCGGACTCGGGCATGAGTTCGTAATGGACACACTTTGCACCGGGAACGAGATCGAGCCACAGCTGGTCCGAGAAGAACGGGGCGATGGGCGCCGAAAGCAGCGCTATGTTCCTGAGCACCTCGTACAGGGTCTGGTATGCGGCCAGCTTGTCCTGAGTGAGACCGCCGCCCCAGAAACGCTTACGGTTCAGGCGAACGTACCAGTTGGAGAGGTGGTCGCAGACGAAGTCCTGGATAAGACGGCCGGCGAGGGTAATGTCGTAGTTTTCATAAGCGGCGCGGACATCCCTGATGAGGCTGTTCCCGAGCGAGAGGATCCAGCGGTCGATTTCGGGACGGTCCTTCACGGGAACCTGCTTTGCCGACGGGTCGAAGCCGTCCACGTTGGCATAAAGCGCGAAGAAGGAGTAGGTATTGTAGAGGGTGCCGAAGAACTTGCGGCGCACCTCGTCGACTCCCACTTCGTCGAAACGCAGGTTGTCCCAGGGCTGGGCATTGGTGAGCATGTACCAGCGGAGAGCGTCGGCGCCGTATTTGTCGAGCTCGTAGAAGGGATCCACCGCGTTGCCGAGGCGCTTGCTCATCTTGTTGCCGTCCTTGTCGAGGACAAGGCCGTTGGAAATGACGCGCTTGAATGCGGGAGTGCCGCTGACCATGGTGTGGACCGCGTGAAGCGTATAGAACCACCCGCGGGTCTGGTCGACGCCTTCGGCGATGAAATCAGCGGTGGGGCCGAAGTCGGGGGTGCCGAGGCCGCGGAGACCGGTCTGGGCATAAGGCATCGAACCGGAATCGAACCAGACATCGATGAGGTCCGTTTCGCGGGTCATCTTGCGACCGGAATCGGACACCAGGAAGATATTGTCTACATAAGGCCTGTGAAGGTCTATCTTGTCGTAATTGGCGAGGCTCATGTCGGAGGGATCGAAGCCCTTGTCCTTGAGCGGGTTGGAAGGCATGATGCCGGCGGCCACGGACTTCTCGCACTCGTCGTAGAGCTCGCGGACGGTGCCTATGCACTTTTCTTCGGTGCCGTCATCGGTGCGCCAGATGGGAAGCGGCGTGCCCCAGAAACGGCTGCGGCTGAGGTTCCAGTCCTGGATGTTCTCGAGCCACTGGCCGAAACGCCCGGTGCCGGTGGATTCCGGTTTCCAGGTAATCTGCTTGTTGAGCTCCACCATCTGCTCCTTGACGGCGGTGGTCTTGATGAACCAGGCGTCGAGGGGATAATAGAGCACGGGCTTGTCGGTGCGCCAGGAGTGCGGGTAGGAATGGACGTGCTTCTGGATCTTGAAGACCTTGCCCTCGTTCTTGAGCATCACGCACAGGTCCACGTCGAGGGTGGGAGCATCCGCGGGCAGGGAGTCGTCGAAGGCATTCTTGACGAAGCGGCCTGCGAACTCCTTATAGGAAGGATCCACCGAAGACTCGACATATGCGGGGTCGAGGTCTTCCAGGCGATAGAAACGGCCGAGGCGGTCTACCTGGGCCTGCCGCACGCCGTCCTTGTCGCGCACCATGAGGGCTGCGACGCCGTTGGCCTCGCTCACGCGCTTGTCGTCCGCGCCGAAGGTGCCGGCGATATGGACTATGCCGGTGCCTTCCTCGGTGGTGACGTAATCGCCGGGGATGACTATGAAAGCCTTGCCCTCCTGGGCGCTCTTGAACCACGGGATGAGCTGTTTATAGCTCATGCCCACCAGTTCGGAGCCCTTGACGGTGCCTGGAAGCACCTCATGCTCCAGCTTGCCGAACCAGGTGTCCACCAGGGCTTCTGCAACCAGATAGACGGCGGGAGCGCCGCTGTAGGGATTGGCCGACTTTACGCGAACGTAGTTGATCTTTGGCCCGACGCAGAGCGCCATGTTGGACGGGAGCGTCCACGGAGTGGTGGTCCAGGCTATGAAGTAGAGGGGGCCGTCAGCGAAAAGAGCCTTGTGGGCATCGTCCGGGACCATTTCGAACTGGACGGTGCAGGTAGTGTCGGTGACGTCTTTGTAGCAGCCGGGCTGGTTGAGCTCGTGGGAGCTGAGGCCGGTGCCGTCGGACGGGCTGAACGGCTGGATGCTGAATCCCTTGTAGAGAAGCCCCTTCTTGTAGATTTCCTTGAGCAGGTACCAGAGGGTTTCGATGTACCTGTTGTCGTAGGTGATGTACGGGTCGTTCATGTCGACCCAGTAGCCTACCCTTTCGGTGAGATTTTCCCACTCCCTGGTGTACTTCATGACCTCGGAGCGGCAGGTGCGGTTGTATTCCTCGACGGAGATGCTGGTGCCGATATCTTCTTTATGGATGCCCAGCTTTTTTTCAACGCCTATTTCCACAGGGAGGCCGTGGGTGTCCCAGCCGGCGCGGCGGCGTACCAGGAAACCGGTCTGCGTCTTGTAGCGGCAGATGGCGTCCTTGATGCTGCGGGCCATCACGTGATGGATGCCCGGCATGCCGTTGGCGCTGGGGGGACCTTCAAAGAATATGAACTCGGGGGCGCCCTCCCTCAGTTTCATGGAGGTTTCGAAAGCATGATCCTTTTTCCAGCGGTCGAGCACCTCACCGGCAGTGGCCACCAGGTCCAGACGTTTATATTCTTTGAAACTCATTTTTTTTCTCTAAATTTGCGTTGTATTTTAGTTTGCAAAGATAAGGAATTCTGCGGTTTTTAGCAATAATATGGGAACACTGGACATCATACTTCTGATATGTTTCATCCCTGCGGTCGTGAGGGGCATCCAGAAAGGTTTCGTCGAACAGCTCGTGGCCATCGTGTCCATACTTCTGGGAGCATGGCTGGCGTTCAAATTCTCCACTCCCCTGAGCGTCTGGGCCTCCGGCTTCATCAGCCTCGACCCCAAAACCCTGCAGGTGGTTTCCTTCATCGTCATAGTCGTACTGGCAGTCCTTATCCTCAACCTGCTGGGCAAACTCATCACCAGCACGCTGAAAATCGCTTCGCTGAGCTGGCTCAACCGCCTGCTGGGGCTGGTGTTCGCGCTTTTGAAGGCCGCCCTGGTAATCGGCCTCCTCATTTATCTGTTCGATTCCCTCAACGATAAATGGAGCCTCATCAATCCCGACACCCTCAACGAATCCATAGTCTACTCCACCCTCCGTACGGGCGCCGAAAACGTATTCCCCTATCTCAAGGATTTCGTAACCGGCAACGCCGCTCCGGCAATCGACGCCGCAGCAGCCGACTCCACGGCGGTCACCGGCGCCATAATCTGAAATGGCAAACAGGATAATACTTCTCGAAACCTCCACCTCTCTCTGCTCGACTGCAATCGCGGAGAACGGCAGGATAGTGTCCTCCCGCAAATCGGCCGAGCCCAGGGTGCACGCCTCCATGACCGCTCCCTTCGTCAAGGAGATGCTGGATGAATGCGGCTGGACCGCCAGGGACTGCGATGCGGTGTGCGTGAGCATGGGACCGGGCTCATATACCGGACTGCGCGTAGGAGTGTCCACGGCGAAAGGCCTGTGTTTCGGCGCCGGTCTGCCCCTGCTGGCGGTAAGCACCCTGGAGACGCTTTTCTGGCAGGGCCTTTCCGAACAGCCGGAAGGCTGCAAAGCCGTCCTTCCCATGCTGGACGCCCGCAGAATGGAAGTCTACACCTGCATCTACTCCCCTGAAGGAGAAAGGCTTACGGAAATTACCCCGGTGGTACTCACCCCCGACAGCTTTGCAGAGCAGTTCGCACTCGGTCCGGTTCTGATAATAGGCGACGGGGCGGAAAAATCACGGCAGGTGCTTCCCGCATCGGCGAAATTCGTCCAGACTTTCCCGGAGGCAAAAGGAATGCTCCATCCCGCAATGCGCGAAATGGAGCAGAAAAATTTCCGCGACGTGGCCTATTTCGAACCCTTCTACCTGAAGGAATTCATAGCCACAGTCAGCAACAAGAAGCTATTTTAGCACTTTTGCCAGCGTCTTCTCCAGCCCGGAAAGACCGCCGCCCACCTCTACGATACCCTCCTTTTCGACGATCAGCACCGAAGTCGGGAGCTGGCTCACGTTATACCGCAGAATGGCAGGGGATGCCACACCCAGACCGTCGCAGACATTCACCCAGGGCAGTTTCTGGCTGTTGACGACCAGCGCCCATGCGGGCTTGGAGGCAGACACGCCCACTGAATAGATTTCGAGCCCGCGGGAATGCCAGCGCTCATAGAGGGGCAGCAGGACATCCAGATTGAACATCTTCTGCTCGGCGTCGGAAGGATCCCAGAAATGGACGATAACCGCCTTGGCTCCAAGGCCTGAAAGCGAAACC
>JAFZLP010000107.1 GCA_017551405.1 Bacteroidales bacterium | reverse complement strand
TCATCATCGTACAATGAGACAGTATCTGGACATGCTGCGGGAAATCCGCAGCCACGGGGTCATTAAGAGGGACCGCACCGGCGTGGGGACGCAGAGCATATTCGGCCACCAGTGCCGCTATGACCTGCAGGAAGGCTTCCCCCTGCTCACCACCAAGAAGGTGTTCCTGAAGGGGGTTATCCATGAGCTGCTGTGGTTCATAGCGGGCGATACCAACATCAAGTATCTGCTCGACAACAACGTGCACATCTGGGATGAATGGGCCGATGAAAACGGCGACCTCGGCCCGGTATACGGGCACCAGTGGCGCAGCTGGCCGGCTCCCGACGGGCGCAGCATCGACCAGCTCGCGAACGTGATAGAGCAGATAAAGCGCACTCCCGACTCGCGCAGGCTCATGGTAACCGCCTGGAACCCGGGCGAGGTCGACAGCATGGCGCTTCCTCCCTGCCACTGCCTGTTCCAGTTCTACGTGGCCGAAGGGAAGCTCTCTTGCCAGCTTTACCAGCGCAGCGCCGACACCTTCCTCGGTGTGCCGTTCAATATCGCATCCTATTCGCTGCTCACCATGATGATAGCCCAGGAATGCGGGCTGCAGCCCGGCGAGTTCATCCACACCACTGGAGACACCCATATCTACCTCAACCACATGGAACAGGTGGACGAGCAGCTTTCGCGCGAACCACGGAAACTCCCGGTCATGCGTCTCAATCCGGATGTGAAGAGCGTCTTCGACTTCAGGTTCGAGGATTTCACCCTGGAAGGCTATGACCCCTGGCCGGCCATAAAAGCCCCCGTAGCAGTTTAATTTTAACCATCAACATCATGAAAATCACGAAGGAACGCTGGGGCGAGGCCCAGGGAAAAGAGATATTCAAATATACGATCGAGAATGAGTCCGGCGCCAGCGTGCAGCTCGGAAGCGTCGGGGCCGCAGTGGTGGCCGTGAATGTACCCGACCGCGAAGGCAGGCTCGCCGACGTGGTGATAGGATATCCGAAGGCGGAGAGCTATTTCGCCGACGGCCCATGCGCGGGCAAGTGCCCCGGCCGCTATGCCAACCGTATCGCCCTCGGCAGATTCAGCCTCGGCGGGAAGGAATACACCCTGCCCGTAAACAACGGCCCCAACCATCTGCACGGCGGCCCGGAAGGCTTCCAGAACCGCGTATGGGACAGCCGCATAGAAGGCGACGGCGTGGAGTTCATGTACTTCAGCGAAGACGGCGAAATGGGCTACCCCGGCAATCTCAAGGTCGTGGCCCGCTACGAATGGAGCGAAGAGAACGAGCTTCGCCTCACCTTCACCGCTCAGACCGACGCCGAGACGGTGGTGAACCTCACCAACCACTCGTATTTCAATCTCGACGGGGAAGGCTCCGGAACGGTGCTCAACCATATCCTCCGGCTCAATGCCTCGGAATGGCTGCCCACTTCCGACAGCCTCATCCCCCTGGGAGATTCCGAACCGGTGGCTGGCACTCCCATGGATTTCCTCAACCCCAAGCCCATAGGCCGCGACATAAAGGCCGATTTCCCCGCCCTGAAGTACGGCAAGGGCTATGACAACTGCTGGGTGATAGACGGCCACATGAAGGGCCAGCTCAGCGAGGCGGCAGAGCTCCGTTCGCCCGTTTCCGGCAGGGTGCTCAAGGTGTTCACCACCCAGCCCGGCGTGCAGATCTACACCGGCAACTGGCTGAACGGCTGCCCTGAGGGCAAGAACGGCCACGTGTACCACGACTATGACGCCGTGGCGATCGAATGCCAGCACTATCCCGACTGCCCCAACCATCCGGATTATCCGTCCACGGTGCTGCGGCCCGGCGAGACTTTCGAGCAGGCTATCATATGGGCTTTCAGTACTGAATAGGCCATGGCAGAAATCTATTTCGCAGGGGGATGCTTCTGGGGGACCGAGCATTTCTTCAAACAGATTCACGGCGTGACGCTTACCGAAGCGGGCTATGCCAACGGCAATGCCGACTGGCGCGAGGCCGTAAAGGGCTCAGGCGCCCCAGCCAGGATGGACGGCGACGGCGGCCCAAGCTACAGGCAGGTGTGTACCGATAAAACCGGCTTTGCAGAAACAGTCCGCGTGGTTTACGACCCGGGTGTGGTTTCCCTGAAATTCCTGCTGGAGATGTACTTCGCTGCCATCGACCCCACCACCCTCAACAGGCAGGGGCACGATGAGGGAAGTCAGTATCGCACAGGTATTTACTACCTTTCCGACAAGGATTTGCCGGTAATCGAAATGGCCATGGAGGAAGAGCGGCGCAAGCACGAGGTACCGCTGGTCACCGAGGTCCTTCCCCTCGAGAATTTCTACAACGCCGAGGAATACCATCAGGACTATCTGGACAAGAATCCTGACGGCTACTGCCATCTGCCGGTATCGCTCTTCGAGTTCGCCCGCAAGGCCAGGGAAAAATGAAACGGCCTCAGCTGCTGCCATACATGCACGAAGGGCTCGTGGAGGCCGGCTGCGACGAGGCCGGACGGGGGCCGCTGGCCGGTGCGGTTTTCGCCGCCGCGGTGATCCTGCCGCCGGATTTCAGCGACCCGCGCCTCAACGACAGCAAGCAGATGAGCGAAGAAGACCGCGACGCCCTACGCCAGATAATTGAAAAAGAGGCGGTTGCCTGGCAGGTGGTGGAAGTGTCCCCCGAAGAGATAGACAAGCTGAACATCCTCTGGGCTTCGGTGACCGGTATGCAGCGGGCTGTCCTGGCCCTGTCGGTCAGGCCGGATTATCTGCTGATCGACGGCAATAAATGGAAGCCTCTTAAGGGCTACAGGGCACAGACTGTCGTGCACGGCGACGCCACTTACGCAAGCATCGCGGCGGCCTCGGTCCTTGCCAAGACGCACCGCGATGAATACATGAGGAAGCTGGCTCTGGAATACCCCCAGTACGGTTGGGACCACAATTTCGGGTACCCTACCCGGGAACATATCGATGCCATCAGGCGCTACGGGTTCACTCCTCTCCACCGCAAGTCCTTCCACCCGAAGGAGCTGGAACCCAGCCTGTTCTGAAAATCTTACTGGAGAACGGCGTTCTTCCAGGCGGCATATGCGGCCACTTCGGCGGTTTCCTTGTCGCCGTCGGCCTTGATGACCTTCTGGATGAACGTGGCGATGGATGCCAGGATGGCAGCCTTCTCCACCTTTGAGAAGTCCTTGACGAGCTCCTTCGTATCGTCGATGATCTGCTCGAGGGTGAAGGTCTCGTTCAGATAGCCTTCCAGCTTGCCCTTGATGTCTTCGACGTCGCCGAATTCGGCGAGCTTGCCGAGATATTTTTCTATGAACTTCTTTTCGCCGCCTTCGTACTGGCCGTCGACCTTGGCGAAGAAGAGACCGGCTTTGGCCATGAGGTCGATGACCTCTGCTATTTTCTTAGTATCCATAACTGTTCCCTTTTATTTTGAAGCGTTTGCCATGCCGATAACCGAGAGGACTCCCTGGGCGAGATCGCCGATGTCCATGCCGCTGGCGACCTGGGCGTAGTTGGAGCCGAGCACCGAGCCGAGGATATCCTTGATGGTGCCGGCGCTTACGCCGCTGGAAGACCCGCCTATCTGCCTCAGGATGGCAGAGACTATGTCGGACTCGGAACCTGCAGATGCAGTGGTGCCAGAGGTGCTTGCCTTCTTGGTAATGGCACCCTTGATTTTCTTGGAGATGTAGCCTGCTGCCGCAGCTGCTGCTGCAGTCGTGGCCGCCTTTTTGAGTGCGCTTCCGGAAGAGCTGCTCTTCGTGGAAGTGGTCTTTCTTCCGCCTGACATGCTGTTTTCAATGGCAGAAGTGAGAATGCTGTCCAATAATCCCATAGTAGTATTAGTTTGAGTGAAAGTTAATTCTCCAGTGATTGTAAATATACTAATATTTTTTCTACCGGTGCATCCTTGAAAATGATGCGCTTCTCGGAATCGAGCAGGTACAGCGACGGGATGGCCCTCACGTTGTAGGTCTGCTCGTCGCGGATTTCATGCCTGAAATCGTAGCCGGTGTACCATTCCTCCGGGTAATTGCCGACGTACTGCATCCACAGGTCCAGCTCGTCGTCGATGTAGATGTTGGCCACGGCCACTGTGCCCTTCGGGAACATGGGGGTGATTTCATTCTCGATGGTTTCCATCATCTCCCTGCAGGCGGAACAGCCGGGGTTGCTGAAGAACAGCAGGGTGTAGGGGGCCTTGATGCCGTGGAGGGTGAACTGCTTTCCGGAGGCGGTGCGGGCCTTGATGTCCGGAGCCACGGACCCGCGCGGATTCAGCCCGCACATCAGCGCCTGGTAACGGTAGACCGCCCGCATGTTTTCGGGAGTGTAGGGGCTTTCGGCAAGCCCGCGGACGTAGGGCAGGTACAGGTCTTCGTCGCGCATGGGCGAATTGGGATCGTACAGGTACGAACTCACGAGCTCCGAGAAGGTGTCGAAGAAGTGCGAGGTGCTGTCCCGCTTCTGGACTGCCGACACTCCCTTGAAAAGTCCTTCCATGTTCCTGGCGGCTTCGGGGAGAGGCAGCATGTCGAGGACGGCCAGGTAGTTGGATATGTTCTGTTCCAGTTCGCGACGGGGCACACCCAGCACATATGCGCTGTCGGTAGCCCCTTCACCGGCGAAATAGGCATCCCAGTAATGCCCGGCGGCGTAGGAGAGCCTGTCGGCTTCGTCGGTATAGGCCTCGGGAACCGTCACTACCGGGAAACTGCGCGGCTTGGGCGTGTTTGCCGTCTTGTTCCCGCGCCCGGTGCAGCCCGCCAGCAGCAGGAGGGCCAGCAGGACGCTACTTGAGATTCTTGACACTGTACACACTTTGGGAAATGTTGATAAGGAAGTCTCCCATCTTCTCGAAGCTGTTCACCAGATCCATGTAGAAAGCGCCGGTCTCGTAGGGATAGTTGCTCTTTTCTATGTTGCTCAGGTGCTCTTCGCGGAGGATGTCGCGATAGGCGTTTATGTTCTCCTCGGCCTGTTCGGCATTGGTGATGTCGGTGATTTCCACCGACGGGGTTTCAAGGTTGACGTGCATCGCGGCGAAGGCCTCGTCCAGCAGGTCGCACATCTTGAGCAGTTTCTGTTTCATGTCCGGCAGGAACTGCTTTTCGTGCGCCCAGGCGCGGGCAATTATCTTGCCCATGGTTTCTCCGCTGTCGCCGATGGACTCCAGCTCGCCTATGATGCGGTAGTATTCCTTGACGCGCAGGGTGGCCTCGTGGGACATCTCGCGCTTGGTGGCCTCGTTGAGGTAGGCGGCGATTTCCTTTTCGAAGCGGTCGGTGATCTCTTCGTACCTGATGAGCTCGTCGTCGAAGGGCTGGAAGGCCTGCTGGGTTTCCGCTTTGATGGCTTCGCGGAGGAAGCCGATCACGCGCGAGGTTATGTCGCCGTAGCGCACCAGCTCCAGCTTGACGGAGTTGAGGGCCAGGTCACCGGTGGTGATGAGGCCGCTGTTGATGTATTTGAGGCGGAACTTCTCGTCCTCCTCCTTGTGGGCCGGGACCATCCAGGTGACTATCTTTTCGATCAGCGGGATGAACCAGACGAGGATGCAGGTATTGATGAGGTTGAACAGGGTGTGGAGCGTGGCCACGCTGTAAGGCAGCGACGCTACGAGAGCCTCCTTGGTGGCGGTGTCGGCCGCGGCGAAATCGGTGGTGGCGGGGTTCGGGAATCCGAACAGCTCCACTATGCTTCCCAGCAGGTTGAGGAAGGGGTGGAAGAGGCAGATGACCCACAGCACGCCGAAGAGGTTGAAGAGCAGATGCGCCCGCGCAGTGCGCTTTGCGCTGACGTTGGCTACGGATGCCGCTATGTTGGAGGTGATGGTGGTTCCGATGTTCTCGCCCAGGACCATGGCGGCCGCCATGGTGAAGGGGATGTAGCCGTTGGCCACGAGCACCATGGTGATGGCCATGGTGGCCGCGGAACTCTGCAGCATGAGGGTCATGCAGGCGCCGGCCACCATGAAGAGCAGCATGCTGCCGAAGCCCCAGCCGGTGAGGCCTCCGAGGAACTGGCGCACCGGCTCGTTGTCGAGCAGCACGGTGGACGTCTCACGCAGGGTGGCGAGGCCCAGGAACAGCAGGGCGAAGCCCATTATGAACTCGCCCATGTTGTTGTTCTTCTTGTTCTTGGAAGATACCAGCAGATACGCGAGCGCCATGAGGGGCACCGCGATGGTGCCGAAGCTGAACGAGCCGGCGCCGAAGCTGAGGGCGAAGATCCAGGCGGTGACGGTGGTGCCGATGTTGGCGCCCATGATGACGGCGATTGCCGTGGCCAGGCTGAGCAGACCGGCGTTCACGAAGCTCACCAGCATGAGCGTGGTGGCCGTGGACGACTGCACAAGTGCGGTTACCGTGATACCGGTGAGGATGCACTTGAACGTGGTGGAGGTCATTTTGGCCATGAAGGTGCGCAGACGGTTGCCGGCCATCTTCTGCAGACCTCCGCTCATGAGAGACATTCCGTAGAGGAACATGCCCAGCGAGCCGAGCAGAGTCAAAATTTGAAGAACGAGACTCATGGGTATTCTGTTATTCGCGAAAATTCTGCTAAATTTACAAAAAATACTGAGATATGCCCAGACAGCTGGCTATATTTTTCCTGTTTTTGCTTTTTCCCCTTGGAGCCGCGGCCCAGTTCACCCCGATGGGCTCCGACCCTGCCGGAATAAAGTGGAAATGGTTCAACACCACCTCCTACAGGATCGTCTACCCGGAGGGGGCGGATTCCATGGCGGTGCGTTTCGCCCTGGAGCTGGAACGCTACCGCAAGCCGCTGGGCCCCACATGCGGATACGAGCCGAACGAGATGTACAGCAACCCCATGCCGGTCATCATCCATCCGTACGTGGCATACTGCAACGGCATGGTGGTCTGGGCCCCGAGGCACATGGCCCTTTCGGCCGTGCCCGACGCCTACGACCCGGAGGCCCTTCCCTGGATAGATTACCTCGCGGTGCATGAAGGCAGGCACGTGGCGCAGATGCAGTTCATCCGCGGCGACGGGCTGTTCCGCGCCGCAGACAAGATCATAGGCCAGATCTGGGCCGGTGCGGCAGCCGCCCTGTATCCGAGCCTGCCCTTCTTTGAAGGCGATGCCGTGACGGCCGAAACCGCACTCACCCTCAACGGAAGGGGCCGTACCTCCGATTTCCTCGAATACATGAGGGTTTCCTTCGCAGAAGGGCAGTACCGCAACTACTGGCAGTGGCGGTACTCATCCCTCAACAAATTCACTCCCGACCACTACCGTATCGGCTACATGCTCACCGCCGGCATGCGCACAGCCTTCGACGCCCCCGATTTCACCAAGCGTTATTATGAGCGCATCTTCCGCAAGCGCTACCCGCTGATGAACCTGCAGAAGACGGTGAAGGAGATTTCAGGCCTTGGCTTCGCCGACGCCTTCAGGAAGATAGAAGACTCTTTCCAGGCGGAATGGGAGGCCAACGACGGGCTGAGGGCGCCGTTCCTGTCGGCAAAGAGGCTCACTCCCGCCCCGAGGCGCTACGAGTCCAACACCGCACTGGTGTTCAAGGGAGACTCGCTGCTGTCGCTCCGCAGCGGGCTGGAACGCGCCAAAGAGCTGGTCTACACTGCTCCTTCGGGCAGGCAGAAAAGGCTCGCATCGTTCGCATCCGTCACCTCCAGGCTCGTTCCCAGCGAAGTGACGGGCAGGATATACTGGACCGAGTACACCCCGGACGCCCGCTGGGGCCTCAGGGCGTTCTCGAACCTGCGCTACCTCGATTCGAAGGGCAGAAAACATACGCTCACCCGCGGGGAGCGCTATTATAACCCCACGCCGGCGCCGGCGGATTCGTTCGTGGTGGTGACGGTCTACCCGACCGACGGTTCCACCGGAATCGCCCTTGTCCACGAGAGGAACGGGCAGGAACTCGCCCGCTTCAAGGCGCCGGACGGAATGCAGGTGGTCGAGAGCGCCTGGATGGACGGGGTACTCTACGCCAGCGGCATCACCGAGGACGGTTTCGGAATCTATCGGGTATACGACTGGAACTGCCTGCTGGAGCCCCGCCAGGCCAAGATTAACCGCCTGTTCGGCCATGAAGGCCGGCTCTGGTTCACCTCCGACCGCGACGGCACCTCCGAACTCTATTCGCTCACGCAGGACGGCAGGTTGTGGAGAGAGACCTCGCTCCGCTTCGGCGGCAACGACTGGGCCTTCCACGGCGACAGCCTCTACTTCTCGGCTTCCACGGCTGACGCCAGGGGCATCTATGCCGTGGCTGTCGATTCCCTCCTGGGGGAGGAAGGGCCCTTGGAGCCGTTCCCGCGCCCGATAGCCGACAAGCTTTCCGAGCAGGAGCCGCTCCAGCCAGAAGAGGATTTCACCACGCCGGCAAGCGGGATAATGCCCTATTCCAAGCTGGGCAACCTGTTCCTGGTGCACTCCTGGGCACCGGTTTACGTGGAATACAATGCGGTGCAGGCGCTGTCCTACGAGACGACTTCCACTCCCTCGTACCTGGGCGCCACGGCCTGGTTCCAGAACGAACTCGAGAACTGCTACGGCTCGGTGGGCGTGTCGCTGGAGAACCTCAAGGAGGCCGTCAGGCCCGCATTCCACGCCCAGTTCACCTACGACGGCTGGTATCCCCTGCTGGAGTTTCGCGCAGACGTGAACCAGAGGCAGGCGACCGAGCGCCTTTTCCACTTCGACCAGGAAAAGAAAGGCTATCTTTCGGATGATGTAAGCATGGGGAAGCCGCTGGTCAAGCTCTCGCTCAACGCCTACATCCCCTGGAATCTGTCCTCAAGCGGCTGGTCGCGGGGAGTAATTCCTTATTTCAAAACGACTTACAGCAACGACCGCTGGCAGATCCTGCCCATGTCGGAAGCCAGGAGAGGCCTCCCCGAACCGGAAACGCCGATCTACGACGGGCTGTTCCTCCAGGCGGGCATCAGGGCCTATACGATGCTTTCTACCGCGCCCTCGGCCATTTTCCCGCGCTGGGGCTTCGGCGCCGAACTGAACGTGGCCGACATGCCTCTCATGCGCCAGACCTACGGCGGCACGGCCAGCGTCCTCCTGTACGGATACGTGCCCGGCCTGCTCCGCACCCACGGACTCAAGTTCGTCGCCCGGTACAACCGCAGCTACGGCTGCGACTGGAGCATCGACTCAGGTGTGCGCGCATCTCTCGAGTACGCCATGCCTTTCGGCTCGGTGGACTGGACCTTCCTCTGCCCGGCGTTCTACATCCGCAACTTCCAGCTGCGCCTGTACGGATCGTACGAATACGACGCCACCACTCCGCTCGGCAAGGGCCTGGCGACATCGGTTCAGGATGTCTATACCGGGGCCATGCTCGGCGTGCAGCTGGGCAACTTCCTCTGGGTTCCCTACAACACCCTGGTGGGCGTGAAATACCTCTATAATCCCATCAATTCCGACCTTTCGAGCCTCAGTGCCGTGTTTACGGTGGATTTATAGTTTTATTGCTATATTTGCGTGTTATGAAAAAGTTCCTGCTAATGCTTCTGTCCCTTCTGGGCTTCTCTTTCGTGGTGACCAGCTGCTACGGCGCCCCCTACGCCGAACTGACCGCAGAGGGCAGGGTGACCGACGAGACCGGCAAGCCGCTGCAAGGCATCAAGGTATCGCTCCATGGTCGCGAATATATACCGTATACCGTCACCGACGAGGACGGCAGATTCAAGCTTGAAGACAATACAGGATACGATACCGTCAACATTTTCTACGAAGACACGGACGGAATCCTGAACGGGGGCGAATTCGCCCCGGATTCAACCATGAAATTGAAAGCCGTTCAGATAGAGAGCGGTTCAGGCAGGTGGGATCTGGGCAAATTCGAGGCAACGGACAACAAGGTCCTCAAGAAGAAGCAGTA
>JAFZLP010000106.1 GCA_017551405.1 Bacteroidales bacterium | reverse complement strand
CGCAAGCACATCAAGCTGGAGCAGGCGGTACTTGACGAAGCCGATGCGATAGTGTCGGTGACGCCGCTGGTGCAGGCCGATTTCGAGGCCGCCACCAAAACTCCGGTGCACCTGATTACCAACGGCTACGACGACGCCGACTTTGCGCCGGACCGCAGCGAAGCCCACGAAGGCAGCTTCAGGATAGTCCACACCGGGCTGTTCGCCAGCGACGGCAATCCGCTTGCGCTGTGGGACGCCCTCTCCGCCCTGCCTTTCAAGTACAGCCTCGATATCAGGCTCGCCGGCAAGGTGGATCCGGAAATCCTGGAGGCCATCAAGGCCCGGGGGCTCGAAGCGAACCTCAGCGTCCTGGGATACCTGAGCCACGAAGACTCGGTGAAGGAGCTGCAGAACGCCGACATGCTGATTCTGCCCCTGCGGAAGGAACCGGAATACAGGAAGGTCCTCCCCGGAAAGATATTCGAGTATCTGGCGGCCCGCAAGCCGGTGCTCGGCATAGGCCAGGAAGACGGGGCCGCGGCAAAGGTGCTCTCCGACACCGGCGCCGGAACCATGCTGGACTGGCCGCGCAGCGAAGCCATGGCCGATTTCATCTGCTCCGTGAAGGAGGGCAGCTTCAAGGCTGAAGGGAAGGGTATTGACGCCTATTCCCGCCGCACCCTCACCGGCGAGATGGTCAAACTTTTCGAATCGATATGAACTGGAAAAAAATACTCACCTACGTGCTGATAGTGCTGGGACTCCTGGTGTTGTCCTATGCCTTTGTACCGCAGGTTCTCGGCGGTAAGATAGTGAACCAGAGCGACATCTCGGGCTATCTGGGAATGGCGCACGAAACCAGGGAATGGAATGCCGCCCACCCGGACGACAAGACCGCCTGGACCGAGTCGATGTTCGGCGGCATGCCCGTCATCTCCTTCGACCAGCCCCGCGACGGCGACCTCACCCTGTGGTTCTACGACCTGCTCATGAACACCGGCAAGCGTCCCGCCACCTATCTGTTCGTGTCGCTCCTCGGAGCCTTCCTCCTGCTGCTGGCCTTCGGCATCAATCCGCTGCTGGCCGCAGGCGGCGCGGTGGCCATCACCTTCTGCGCCTACAACTTCCAGATTATCCAGGTGGGGCACAACACCAAGATGCAGGCCATCGCGCTCGTCCCATGGGCGCTGGCGGCCCTCGTATACACCTACAGGGCCAAGAAATGGCCCTGGATGCTTCTGGGCGCGGCGCTCTTCGGCTTTGCCGTAAACTGCCAGGTGAAGGCCAACCATCCGCAGATCACATATTATCTGGCCATCATCATCTTCCTGTTCGTGCTGGTGGAACTCATCGGCCTGCTGGTGAAGAAAGAGAAGGTCGGACGCTTCTTCGCCGCCACCGCCCTGATCTTCGTGCTGGGACTGGTCGGCCTCGGCACCAACGCCAACAAGCTCATCCCCACCTGGGAATATACCCAGTATTCCATGAGGGGAGGCAAGTCTTCCGGCGAGACCAAGGGCCTCGACATAGGCTACGCCACCGCCTGGAGCTACGGCTGGGAGGAGCTCCCCAACCTCATGATACCCAATTACAACGGCGGTTCCTCCGCGGGCGAGGTGGGTCCCGATTCCGAGACTTACAAGCTGCTCAAGGGCGCCGGACAGGCGAACCTGCGCGAAGTGGCGAAGAACATGCCCCTCTACTGGGGACCGCAGCCCTTCACCGCCGGTCCGATGTACATAGGGGCCATTACCGTCTTCCTTTTCCTGCTGGGGCTGTTCTGCTACAAGGGGAGGGAGCGCTGGTGGCTGCTGGCCGCCACGGTGCTGGCCATCCTTCTGGCAGTGGGCAACCATTTCCTGGCGTTCACCAAGCTGGCAATGGCCGCGCTGCCGCTCTATAACAAGTTCAGGACGGTGTCGATGGCGCTTGTGATACTGCAGTTCACGATGCCGCTGCTGGGCTTCCTGGTGCTGGACAGGATAGTCAAGGGTGAAATCCCGGAAGGGCGCTTCAAGAAGGCATCGCTCTGGGCTCTGGGCCTCACGGCCGGCTTCTGCCTGCTGGTGGCGCTGTTCCCGTCGATAGCCGGCACCTTCGAGAGCGCCTCCGACTCCGCCAATCCTAAGGTACTGGTGGATGCCCTCGTGGCAGACAGGATCTCCCTGCTGAGGGCCGATGCCATCACCGCCGGAATCCTCATAGCCGCCTCCTGGGCCCTGCTCTGGTGGGGTTTCAAAAAGGAGAAGGCCAGGCTCTGGAGCGCACTGGGAGTCTGCGTGCTGGTGGTGGTGAGCATGTTCGCCATCGGCAAGCGCTACCTCAACGACGACGATTTCACGACTCCGCGAGGCTTCTCCGCCCAGTTCAACCAGAGGCCGGTGGACCAGGTGCTGCTTTCGCTCAAGGACCCGTCCTACAGGGTGCTCGACCTCACCGTGAACATCTTCAACGACTCGCATCCCTCATACTGGCACAAGAGCATCGGAGGCTACTCCCCCGCCAAGCTGCAGCTCTACCAGGAATACATCGACGGCCAGCTGATGGCTGACATAAACGCCCTGCGCACCTCGCTGCGGAGCGCGGAGTCGATGGAAGATGCGATAGCCAACATGCCGTACCTGGAGGGGCTGGCCAACCTCAACTGTAAGTATATAATAATCAATGGCGATGCGTCTCCCATTCCGTATCCATACGCACGCGGGAACGCCTGGTTCGAAGAGACTCCGGAAGCGGCGATAGCGCTCACTTCATACGCCCCCAACGAGCTCAGGTACCACTATTCCTCGCCCGCAAAGGCGAAGGCCGTATTCAGCGAAGTGTACTATCCGGCCGGCTGGAAACTGACGGTGGCTGATACCGGCGAAGTCCTTCCCATCTCATTGTCCGACAAGGTTTTGCGCTCCGCCACAGTGCCCGCCGGAGAGCACGACCTGGTAATGCGGTTCGAGCCGGAATCGTACGCAAAGGGAAAGACCGTGTCGCTGATATGCTCCATCCTGGCGCTGCTGGCGGTACTCGCCGCGGCAGCCCTGATGATATTCAAGCCTAAAGGAGATTAGTCACCGCGATAATCGCGATGGCCACGGGGGCCACCCATTTGATGAGGAAGTGCACAAAGGGATAGATGCGGCTTCCGAAGGTTTCGGCGGCCACCTTCTTGGGCATCTTCCAGCCTACCACAACCGCGAACACGAAGGCCCCGAGGGTCATGAAGATGTTGCTCGTGGCGAAGTCGCAGGCGCTGAACACCTTCGGGAGCAGGGCGCAGAGCGACCCGAGCACGAGGGCGCTGACGAACACCGTGACCACGGCCTTCCTGCGGCTGAACTGCTTTTCGTCCACAAGCCATGCGACCACCACCTCGTACATCGAAATGGATGAGGTGAGCGCGGCTATGAGCACGGCGAGGAAGAACACGATGGGGATGACCGGCCCCATGCGGGAGAAGATCACCGGCAGCGTTTCGTACACCAGCGACGGGCCGGCGCCGGGCTCGAGGCCTTCGACCGAGAAGACGGCGGGCATTATGGCAAGCCCCGCCAGCATGGCGAAAACGGTATCGAAAAACGCAGCCCACAGGCTGGTAGGAAGGATTTTCTCGTTTTCCTTCATGTACGAGGAATAGGTGATTATGCACCCCACGCCCAGCGAGAGCGAGAAGAAACTCTGCCCCAGCGCCGCGGCTATGCCGGGAAGGTCGAGCTTGGAGAAATCGGGCTTGAACAGGTAGTCGAGGCCTTCCCTGCTGCCGGGGAGGGACAGCGAGCGCACTGCGATTGCCACCATCATCACAAAGAGCAGCGGCATCATCACTTTGGAGAAGTTGCCTATGCCCTTCTGCACCCCCAGCGCCACTATCGTT
>JAFZLP010000105.1 GCA_017551405.1 Bacteroidales bacterium | reverse complement strand
CGGCCAGGTGCGGAAAGGCCCGCCGGAGGCGGTCAGATGCAGTTTGACGGGCTCGTTTCCCTGCCCGGCCAGAAGGCACTGGAAGATGGCGGAATGCTCGGAGTCTACCGGCAGGATGACCGCCTTGTGAGCGTACATCGCCGCGGTGACGATGCTGCCCGCGGCGACGAGGGTCTCCTTGTTCGCCAGCGCGACTATCTTCCCGGCTTCGAGGGCCGCCAGGGTGGGCCTGAGGCCGCTGAAGCCTACCATCGCCCCTACCACAATATCTACGTTGTCCGCTGCGGCGAGGGCGCAGAGGCTGTCGGTGCCGGTGAAGACCTTGATGCCTTTGGGCTGGAGGGTGTCGGCAAGTCCGGCATACTTGCTTTCATCGCAGATGACCACGGCCCCGGCGTCGAACTCAATCGCCTGTGCTGCAAGCAGTTCGGCATTACTGCCGGCGGAAAGCATCTCCACTTCGAAGAGGTCGCGGTGCTGCCTTATGACGTCGAGGGTCTGGGTGCCGATGGAGCCGGTAGACCCCAGTATGGCAATGCGTTTCTTTTCCATTTAGAACTTGCAGTATTTTACCGGGTCGACAGGTTCGCCGTTGTACCAGAGCTCGAAGTAAAGGTGGTCGCCTCCGGTGAGGCTGGCGTTGCCGGTGTTGCCCACGAAGGCCACCGGGGTGCCGGCGGTGACTTTGTCTCCCGCCCTCTTTAGCACCTGTGCGTTGTGCTTGTAGCACGAGATGATGTTGTCGCGATGCTGGATGACCACCGAATAGCCGGCGTCGTCGGTCCATCCGGAAGAAATCACCGTGCCGTCGAGCACTGCGCTGACCACCGATTTGGCGGGGGCGGAAATGTCCACTCCGGGATGGAGCACAAGGTCGAATCCGACCGAAACCGTGCCCTTGAGGGGAGTGAAGAAATGCATTCCCTCTATGGGCAGCTCCCTGTTCTTGTCGCTCCCCACGCCATACTTCTCTTCGCGGGCCACGGTGTTCCGGAGGATGGAATCCCTGCGGGCCATCTCTTCCTTCGTGATGCTCTCGAGGTGATGGGCGGTGTTGGAAATGATGCTGTCCTGCCCCTGCAGGGTCTCTTCGCCGGACAGGACGCGGGAGAGGTTCTCGGCATACAGGGTCCAGCGGAGCATTTCGTTCTCGAGGGAGTCGATCTTTATGGCGTTGGCTATGGCGTCGCGCTTGAAATGGGCGTCGGGATAGCCTGGTACGATGTTCTTGAGGGGGGTGAGGGCGAGGATGGCGAAGAACACTCCGAAGAGCACCAGGAGCCCTATCGCCGACCACAGGATGGCCTGCAGCTTGCTGAAACGGAAGACGCGTACCCGTTTGTGGGTGGCATCCTCGCTGAGGGTGAGCCGGTAGAGCTTTGACTGTTTATTCGCCATATTTTCTTATATTTGCGGGTTGAAATGGACAGAACCGTCGGGATAGACTATGGCAGGGCACGCGTGGGAGTTGCGGTCAGCGACCCCCTGGCGGTGTTTGCCTCGCCCCTCGAGACGGTACCGTCTGCAAATATAATAGATTATCTCCAAAAATACGCCGCGGCCGAGCACGTTGTTTGCTTCGTGGTAGGCTACCCGGTCAATCTGGACGGCCGTCCGGCCGAGGCCCAGGCAGATGTCGACGTGTTCCTGAAACGGCTCGGAAAGGCTTTTCCCGGTGTCCCGGTGGTGCTGGAAGACGAAAGGTTCACTTCGGTGCTGGCGCACAGGGCCATGATTGACGGGGGGATGAAAAAGAGCGAGCGCCGCAGGAAGGAATCGGTGGACAAGATAAGCGCGGCTATTATTTTACAGGGATATCTTGACAGGAAGAACAGATAATGATAAGACCTATTTACCTGTACGGCTCGTCCGTGCTGCGCGAAGTCGCAAAGCCGGCCGATCTCTCCAAGAAAGAAGAGATCGGGCAGCTGATTACGGACCTCTGGGAAACCCTCAAGGTGTCGGAAGGCTGCGGACTTGCGGCGCCCCAGATAGGGGAGAGCACCAGGGTAGTGGTGGTGGACGGCGACGTCATGTCGGACATCTACCCCTACCTGAAGGGCTTCAAGCGCGTTTTCGTGAACCCCGTTGTACTCGAAAGGAGCAAGGAGACGACCACTTACGAAGAAGGCTGCCTGAGCGTTCCCGGTATCTACTGCGACGTCGTCCGCCCGAAGGTCATAAAGGTGGAGTACTACGACGAAAACCTCGAAAAGAAGGAAGAAGTTTTCGATAATTTCGCCGCCCGCATGGTCGAGCATGAGTTCAGCCATCTCGAGGGGGAGCTGTTCACCGACCTGGTCGCCCCCATCCGCCGCAAGCTTGTGGCAAAGAAACTTATGGGTATTTCCTCCGGAAAAGTCAATACCCGATACAAGTCGAAGCTTACGAAATAGCCGTTTACATGTCAATCGACCTGAACACTATGCCCACCGTCATCAGATTGAACGGTGCCGTGGGCACAAGTGGCTGTTTGGGGTAGTAACGGAAGAAAATACCCGTCATGCCCAGGCTCAGGCTGGCGAATGCATTCCAACTGATGGGAGAGACACCTCCGCACTCTCTGGTTGTCACGTTGTAATCCGATGCCCCTATAGAATAGGTGTCCTTGATCCTGACGCACGATGCCGGGGTATACACAAGTTCGGCGCCCATGGAAAGGCCCACGGGACCAATATCGAAATTCAGCATGAGGGGAGCGCCCAGGGAGAAACAGTGCAGGGTGGAAAGCCGTTTGTCGTCGACTGTCG
>JAFZLP010000104.1 GCA_017551405.1 Bacteroidales bacterium | reverse complement strand
TCCGAGCGCGACTACGACACCTACATGCAGCTCTACAGCCTCATGATGAGCATGGTGCGGCCGCCCGAACTGCTCATCTACCTCAAGAGCAGCATAGAGCACCTGGTGGCCAACATCCAGAAGCGCGGGCGCGAGTACGAGCAGAGCATCAGCATCGAGTATCTGAGCGGTCTCAACCGCCACTACGAAGAGTGGATCGGCAATTACAAGGGCCGTCTCCTGGTCATCGAAACCGACAACCTCGACTTCAAGAACAACCCCGCCGACTTCGAAAAGATAACCGACAAGATAGACGCGGAACTCTTCGGACTGTTCAAATAAATTGATATATTTGTAAGATTTATAAAACCAATAACACCATGCACATCGCCATAGCAGGAAACATCGGCAGCGGCAAGACCACGCTCACCAAAATGCTGGCCGCCCATTACGGGTGGATTCCCAAGTTCGAATCGGTAGACTTCAATCCCTATCTGGCCGATTTCTACGAAGACATGGAACGCTGGTCCTTCAACCTCCAGATCTATTTCCTGAACAAGCGCTTCAAGGACGTGGTGGACATCTCCAAGACCGACGACGTGGTAATCCAGGACAGGACCATCTTCGAAGACGCCAAGATCTTCGCTCCCAACCTGCACGACATGGGTCTCATGACCACCCGTGATTTCGAGAATTACTCCGACCTGTTCAATCTCATGATGTCCCTGGTCGGCTATCCCGATCTCCTGATCTATCTACGTTCCAGCATCCCCAACCTCATCTCGCAGATCCAGAAGCGCGGCCGCGAATACGAGCGGAGCATCCGCATCGACTATCTCACCGGCCTGAACGAAAAGTACGAAGCCTGGATCAAGGACTACCAGGGCAACATGCTCGTGGTCGATGCCGACAACATCAAGTTCGGAAACAAGCCGGAAGACTTCGAGAAGATCACCGACATGATAGACGCCCAGCTGTACGGCCTGTTCTCGCACCGCAAGGCCGCCAATCCCAATCCGCACCTGTAAACCATGTCCGGAAACGCGCGGATAACCATCATCGATTTCGTGGAGAGGTATGCGAAGCAGTTCGCGGACCTCACCTATCTGCGCGAAAAGACCGGCGGCGCCTGGACGGAAACCACCTTCAAGCAGACCCGCGACGAAGGGCGCATCCTGGCCGCAGGCTTCATGTCCCTGGGGCTGCAGAAAGGAGAAAAGGTCTCCCTTATGTCGGAGGCGCGCAACCTCTGGGTGATGACCGAGCTCGGCATCCTTTACGCCGGTGGCGTGAACGTGCCCCTTTCCTGCAAGCCCGGGCCCGATGAGGACCTTTCTTTCCGCATCAACCATTCCGATTCCGTATACGTGGTCGCCTCGGCGAACGAGCTGCCCAGGATCCGCAGCGTCGTGGCGGAATGCCCGGCCGTCCGCAAGGTCATAGTGCTCGACAAAGTTGATCTCCAGCCCGGCGAAATGTCCGTGGGCGAACTGCGCGAGCTCGGAGTCAAGTTCATAATGGCGCACAGGGACCTGCTGGACGCGCGCATCGCGTCCGTCGGCCCCGACGACTACGCCAACATCTCCTACACGTCCGGCACTGCCGACGATTCCAAAGGCATCTTGCTCACCCACCGCAACATTACCGCCAACGTGGAACAGGGCGCCAGCGTCATAAGCGTTCCCAGGGGCAGCACCATGCTCGTCACCCTTCCACCGGACCACTGCTTTGCGCAAGTGGCCGGTTTCTACACCATGATGATGCATGGCGGCAGCATAGCCACTGTACCCGTGGGCAAGACCCGGATGGTCTCCCTGCGCAGCATCCAGGGGGCCGTCAAGGCCGTCAAGCCCTACGTCATGCTCAGCGTGCCCGCCCTCTCCCTCCGCTTCAAGAAGTCCATCGAGGGTGCCGTCAAGGCTAAAGGGGAGAAGTTCCGGAAACGCTTCGAACGGGGCGTCAGGTTCGCGATCGGCTACAACCGCGAATACTACAACGCCGGCAAGCCCGGCATAACCCAGTTCTGGAAAAAGCCCGTCCTCCGGCTGCTCGACAGAAAGCTGTTCAAGCCCGTGCGTGAGGCCGCTTTCGGCCCCGATATGCACTTCTTCGTCGGCGGCGGGGCGCCGCTCGACATCGAGCTCCAGAAGTGGTTCTGCGCCATCGGAGTGCCCGTGTTCCAGGGCTACGGCCGCAGCGAGGCCACCCTCATCATCAGCGCGAATTCCGAGGGCGACGCCGTTTTCGGCAGCTGTGGCTGCACGGTGGAACCCATCGACATCAAGATCTGCGACGCAGACCGCAACGAACTGCCTGACGGCCAGACCGGTGAAATAGTGATCCGCGGCGAAAACGTCATGGCAGGCTACTGGAAGAATCCCGAAGCCACCGCAAAGGCGGTGGCGGACGGCTGGCTCTACACCGGTGACCGCGGCTTTCTGTACCCCGCGAACCGCCGCTACCTGTATGTCACCGGGCGCTCCAAGAGCCCCAATAAAAAGAACATCAATTCAATTTAAAACTAAACCAATATGGCAAACGCAGAAAAAAAGCAGAACTACACCCCGGTAATCGTGGTGATGTTTGCACTGTTCTTCATGATCGCGTTCGTGACGAACCTCGCAGGTTCGATGGGCGTGGTAGTAACAAACCAGTTCGGTGCCTCCAAGGCCCTTTCCCAGCTCGGCACCCTCGCGAACTTCATAGCCTATGCCTGCATGGGTATTCCCGCAGGTCTCATCCTCAAGCGCAAGGGCTATAAGTTCACCGCTCTCGCAGCCGTTACCGTAGGATTCATCGGCGTGGGCATCCAGTTCCTGTCCGGCTACATGGAAAGCTTCCTGGTGTATGTGCTCGGCGCATTCGTGGCAGGCTTCTCCATGTGCATGCTCAACATTGTCGTGAATCCCATGCTCAACACCCTCGGCGGCGGCGGAAACAAGGGCAATCAGCTCATCCAGTGGGGCGGCTCCTGCAACAGCATCGGCGGCACCCTGGCCCCGATCCTCGTCGGCTGGCTGGTAGGCGGCTCCATCCAGAACGCCACCGTGGCCAAGGCTGCTCCCGTGATGATCATCGCAATGGCCATCTTCGCCCTCGCTTTCCTCATCATCAAGCTCACGAACATCCCCGAGCCTCACATGGAAACCGCTGAAGAGAAGGCCGCCCGCCTGGCAGGCAATCTTCAGAAAGACAAACACAGCCCGCTGTCGTTCCGTCATTTCGTGCTCGGCGCCATCGCCATCTTCTTCTATGTCGGCATCGAGGTCGGCATCCCCAACACCGCCAACGTCTATTACTCCGGCCTCAGCTGGGTAGGTCCGGCCCTCGCCGGCACCATGATCGGCGGCTACTGGCTCAGCATGCTCGTCGGCCGTCTGATCGGCGCTTCCGTAGGTTCCAAGATCAGCAGCAAGACCATGCTCTGGGTCATGTCCTCGGTTGCTATCCTCTTCGTGCTGCTCGCCATCTTCATTCCCGAAACCGTGCAGATCAAGGTCGGCGGCAACGCCATCCCCCTGTCTCTCGGCTTCCTCATCCTCTGCGGCCTCTGCACCTCCATCATGTGGGGCGCAATCTTCAACCTCGCGGTCGAGGGCCTCGGCAAATACACTGCAGCCGCATCCGGCATCTTCATGACCCTGGTCTGCGGCGGCGGCATCATCCCGTTCTTCCAGAACCTCCTGGCAGACCATGTCGGCTCGCTCCAGAGCTACTGGCTCATCATCGCCTGCCTGCTGTACCTCGTGTACTACGCCCTGGCAGGTTGCAAGAACGTTAACAAAGACATTCCCGTAGAGTAGTATGGCAAAAGATTACGTAGTAGGTATAGACATCGGCGGCCAGAGCAGCAAGCTCGGCGTGGTCGATGCAAGGGGCGAAGTGCTCGCCCAGAGCGTCATCAAGGCCAATCCCAGCGCGGATGCGGCGGTGATCATCAAGGAACTCGCCCAGGGCGTCATCAAGCTCGTGGCCCAGGCCGGCAAGCACGGAGAGATCCGCGGTATCGGCGTAGGCGCCCCGAACGGCAACTATTACACCGGCACCATTGCCTTCGCACCCAATCTGCCATGGGCGGCCCACGGAAGCGTCGACTTCGCAAAGATGCTCTCCGAGGCTTGCGGCGGCATCCCCGTCGCCCTCACCAACGACGCCAACGCCGCCGCCATGGGCGAAATGGCCTACGGTGCGGCCAAGGGTATGAAGGACTTCATCATGATCACCCTCGGCACCGGCGTCGGCTCCGGTATCGTCATCAACGGCCAGATGGTCTACGGCTCCGACGGTTTCGCCGGCGAGCTTGGCCATACCTGCGCGGTGCGCCACAACGGCCGCCTTTGCGGCTGCGGCAAGCACGGCTGCCTCGAGGCTTATTGCTCCGCCATCGGCGTGGCCCGTACCGCCCGCGAGTGGCTCGACATGAATCCGGACGAGCCCAGCCTGCTCAGGGACATCCAGAACATCACCTCCAAAGACGTCTACCAGGCTGCCAAGGACGGTGACAAAATGGCAAAACGCATCTTCGATTACACCGGACGCATCCTTGGCGAGAAACTTGCAGACTTCGTAGAGTTCTCGGCTCCCGAGGCCATCGTGCTGTTCGGAGGCCTGGCAAGGGCCAAGGAGTTCCTGTATGAACCCACCCTCAAGGCCATGAACGAGAACCTCCTCCCGCTTTGGAAGGGCAAGGTTAAGATACTTTTCTCCCAGCTGAAGGAGTCCGATGCCGCCATCCTCGGCGCTTCGGCCCTCGCATGGGAGCTTTGACATGAACTTTTTTAAATTATTAACGTTATGAAAAACAAAATGTTATTTGCCCTTATTTTGGGCATCTCAGTGGTAGCCTGCCAGCCTAAAGGCGAGCAAGAGGCTACCGTAAAGGACACCGAAGCCAAAGAGGCCGTAAAGACCCCGAAGGATTATGAACCTTCAAGGGCCCTTGTGGATTCCGTTTCCTATCTCATCGGTATCAATTTCGGCAGCTTCCTCAAGAACTTCGATTTCGGCGACGTCAACTGGACCCAGATCAGGAAGGGCGTCAACGATTAT
>JAFZLP010000103.1 GCA_017551405.1 Bacteroidales bacterium | reverse complement strand
AGCCTCGACGGCGGCCTCGGCAGTTTCAGCAACCTCCTCGGCAACCTCTTCTTCGGCCTCTTCGGCAGCAGCCTTGGCAGCGGCAGCCTGCTCTTCGGCAAGCTTGGCGGCCTTCTTGGCGAGTTCCTCGGCGCGGGCCTCATTGACCTTGCGCTCTTCGGCAGCGGCGGCCTTGGCCTTGGCGATAGCCTCGTTCTTGAGACCGTTGACCTTTGCCTCTACCTTTGCGTCCCTCTGTGCTTTCCATGCGTTCCACTTGGCGTCTGCCTGCTCCTGGGTGAGAGCACCCTTTGCAACACCACCGTTGAGGTGCTTGCGGAGGAGAACACCCTCATAGGAGAGGATGCGGCGGCAAACCAGGCTCGGCTGGGCACCAACATTGAGCCATGCGAGAGCGCGCTCGGAATTGAGCACGATCGAAGCGGGGTTGGTGTTGGGGTTGTAGGAGCCAATCTGCTCGATGAAACGACCATCGCGCGGAGCGCGGGAATCAGCCACAACAATGTGGAAGAATGCGAAATTCTTCTTTCCGTGGCGCTGAAGACGAATTTTAACAGCCATTGTGAATCTGTTTGATAAAGTTAATAATTAAAATGTCCCCTGCTCGAGGGGACCGCAAAGATAGCAATTATTTTTAAAACTTCAACTCGGCGCCGATGTTGACCGCGAAATTCTTGGTATTCTCGTCGCGGTGGGTGAGACGCCAGAAGCAATCCACCCTGAGCACCCTGAAGATATTGCTGATACCGGCGCCGACCTCCACGAACGGGGTCTTTCCGAGAGCCCTCATGCCTTCCGGGAAGAGCAACGGAGCCTGAACGGAGCCTGTCTGCAGCAGGGCGATGTCGCCGTTGTTCTTGTCGGACAGATGCCCCCAGGTCGACCTGAGCGTGAGCTCTTCGCGCAGCCCCAGCTTGCGGATGAGAGGAATCTTCCCGAAGAAGGCCCCTCCGAAGGAGTGGTTCCAGAAAACGGTGGCCCAGCTGTCCGAGGCGAACTCGAAATACTGCATGGTGCTGAACGCGCGCTTGTTGATGAGATAGGTATTGTTGCCTTCGTGGATATGCAGGAAGGTATAGGGCACCTGGCCGAGCAGGGTTCCGGCGTTGACGTAGATTTCGCTGACTCCGAGCGGCGGAGTGTAAAGCTTCCAGTTCATCGAAGCCTCGGGACGGAAATAGCCGTAGTCGAAATCGCGGAGGCCGGGCACCGAGCCGCAGAGGTCGATGGTGAACACGGGATAATCGGAACGGATATACGTCTTTTCGTAGATGCCGCGCGAAGCCGTCTCGCTCCAGGAGATGCGGGAAATCAGATGCAACTCGTTGGTAGCCACGCTCTTGACAGGCTCCCCGGCGGGAGTGATGAGCGGCACCGAAGCACTGGGGAAGTAACGGCGCATGCCGATTTTGGCAGTGGCGGTGTAGGACGGCGAGAACTCGTGTTCGTAGCTGGCGCGGTATTCGGTGATGAGGCTCGAACGGTCGCTGGTGCCGGCGCCGAGCAGCGAATAGAAGAAATTGCCCGAATAGAGCGCATCGTTGGGGGTACCGAGCTGCACGCGGTCGTATTTCGCGCCGATTATGAACTTGCGCATCGGCTGGGTACTGAACAGATGCTCCCACGCCGTGCCAGCCTTAAGCACCTTGTCCTTGGTACCGTAGGCCACATACGCGGAAAGGCGGTCCTCATGGCTCCAGTCCCTCGAACTGCGGATGCCGAACTGCGGCCTCATGCCTTCGGTGTTGTTGAAGCTGATCCACTTGTAGAAGGGACCGAAGCCCACGTCGCCGATGTCCATGTAACCGTTCGCAAGCGTGTATATCAGATGATAAATGGTTTTGTACAAATTGGTTCCCTGCACCTTGTCCACCATGGGATAGATGCCGGCTTCGACTTCGGAAAGCGGCTCGGGCCTCACCGAATTCCAGTAACGGTCGTCGTAATGCCCGGCGTCGGGGGCAACCGTGGCCGGAGCGTCGGTGGTCTTCAACCCGAGCGGACTCACGAAGTCGGGGTCACCGTAGGTGATGTTCCGGTTCACGTGGAAAGACACAATCTTGCTGGAATCGTTCTTGGAAAGACTGAGGTCGGCGAAGAGTTTATCCTCGTCGAAGAACCAGCCGGAATCCTCCACGCGCTTGAAGCTGCTGTCCAGGATGAAGTCACGTATATGATTGACGTTCACCGCATTACTCATGTCAGCATGGATACTCCTGAGGGCGTAATCTTCAAGGTCGATGTACATCTCCCCTTCGAATGCGGGAGACGAAACGAGGGGTCTGGGGGCGAAACGGACCAGCAGTTCGGGACGGCCGGCGGTGTACACGGTGTCGACGATCTGATAGCTGTAATACTGCAGGCCGTCGGCGATCAGCGGGGAAACGAAATTGATCCCCAGAGCGTCGATGAAGTCGGAGTAGAAGTTGGCCCTGACATACACACTGCCGGTGAACTGGCTCAGCAGGTTGTAGTCGGGATTGACCCCGGAAACCCTGTTCGCCACGATTTCCTCGCTGTCTTTCAGCGGGTTGGAAGAGTGTTGGCGGACTGCCACGGCCTCGGAGATGAGGGAAGGCAGATACTCCGCACCGTTGGCGGCGGATGTTGCGACGTAGTCTTTCGCGAAGGGGAAGCGTTTCCTGATGAACCGGCGGTCCAGCACCACTTCGGGATGAGAGAAGCCGATGTGCATCCTGTCGTAAAGACGGATCGTGTACTGGGGACGGGCGTCGGGATTGTTGCGCGCACGGTTAGCGTCAATATTCTTAAGCAGGGCCCGCGCGGCCTCATCGTCTGCATTCACCTGGGACATGCCGGGCAGTGCCGCTGAAAAAAGCAGCAGCATCACCGGCAGATATCTCAGGAACTTCTTCATTTTTGTTTTTGGGCTGCAAATATACCGAATACCGCGGAACCCGAACCGCTCATCGAAGCAAAAACCGCACCCCTGGAGTACATTTCCTGCTTAAGCGCCGGAATTTCGGGATGTTTTGCGAAAACGGAAGCCTCGAAATCGTTGACTATCACATCTTTCCACTTTTCCACGGGGGTGGAGGAAAGGGTGGTTTTCAAGTCCGCTCCGGCGGCGCCCGACGGGGTGAGGGAGGCATAGGCCTCCTTCGTGCTCACGTGGACTCCCCGGGGGACCTCCACCTCGAAGCGCCAGTCGTCCAGGGGCAGGGATACCGGTTCGAGGATTTCCCCGCGGCCTGTGGCGTACATCGGGAAATTGTAGATGAAGAACGGGCAGTCCGAGCCCAGGCAGGAGGCATAGTCCGCGAGCTTGTCCAGGGAAAGTCCCAGCGAGAACATGTCGTTGAGCACGGCCAGGGTGAATGCACCATCTGCCGAGCCGCCGCCAAGGCCGGCTCCCACCGGGCTGTTCTTCTCGAGCGAGATATGCACCGGGCCGATGCCGAAATCGGCCCTGAGAAGCCTCCATGCACGTGCGGTGAGGTCTTCCGAGGGCTCCCATCCGCCATATTCGGGACCGCTTATCTCTACTTCGAACGAGGACGCGGGAACTATTTCCAGGGTGTCGGAAAACCCGAAATAGGGCACGAACACAGTCTGAAGCTCATGATAGCCGTCCCCGCGCTTTCCAAGCACGCGGAGACCGAGATTCAGCTTGACGTTCGGGTATACTATCACAGCCTGGACAGAAGATAATCCTGCTTGTCCTTGGGAAGACGGGACAATACTGGAGATAGGAACGAAAGGATCTGCAGACGGCGCGCCTCCTCTTCGGGGATGCCGCGGCTCTGCATGTAAAAGCGCTCATCTTCATTGAGATAGCCGCAGGTGGCGCCGTGCGAGCACTCCACGTCGTCGGCGTAAATCTCGAGCTGGGGATGGGTTTCCACCACCGAGCCCTCGGTGAGCACGAGCCCGTGGCTTTCCTGGAACGCCTTTGTCTTCTGGGCGTCCGGCGCGACATAGATGAGCCCGTTGAAGACGCACTTGCCCATGCCGCCCACGATGCCCTTGACAAGCTGGCGGGAAACGGCGCCGCCGACCATGTGGCGCACTTTGATATCGAAGTTCTGCTTTTCGCCGCGGCTGCAGAAATAAAGGCCGGCCATGTCAAGCTCCACCCCGGGGCGGAGGATATCGATGCTGAAATTGATATTGCCGCTGTATCCGGGAGGGCAGACTATGGTGAGATGGACCACGTCGTTGTCTTCCAGGGTGGTCTGCTGCGGAATCTCGTCTATGCCGGCTATATAGAGCTTTTTCATCTGATGCTGTCGTATCCCTGATTGTCAATCTGTTCCACCAGTTCAAAGCCGCCTTCGGCGACTATGCGGCCATCCCTGAGGACATGCACCCTGTCGGGAGTGACCATCTCGAGCAAACGCTTGTAATGGGTTATCACGATGGCGGATTTGGCGGGGCTCCTGAGGGCGTTCACGCCGTCTGCCACAGTCTTGAGCGCGTCCACGTCCAGGCCGCTGTCGGTCTCGTCGAGGATGCTCAGGACCGGGTCGAGCATGGCCATCTGGAAAATCTCGTTGCGCTTCTTCTCGCCGCCGCTGAAGCCGACGTTCACCTCGCGCTTGGCGAACTCGCCTTTCATCTTCACGAAGGCCATCTTCTCCTTCATGAGCTTGAGGAACTCGGCGGGGGTGTATTCGTCCTTGCCGAGAGCCTTGCGCCTGGCGTTCACCGCGCTTTTCATGAACGAGGTGATGCTCACTCCGGGGATCTCGATGGGATACTGGAAGCTCATGAAGATGCCGGCCCATGCCCTTTCTTCAGGCTTCATTTCCAGTAAGTTGCGACCCTTGAAAGTGATGCTTCCGCCGGTTACGACATAGCCGGGCCTGCCGGTTAGGACGGCTCCGAGAGTGCTCTTTCCAGCCCCGTTCGGGCCCATTACCGCATGCACCTCTCCTTCCCCGATGGAAAGGTTCACGCCCTTCAGGATCTCCTTTCCTTCGACAGCAGCATGCAAATCATTTATTTCCAGTAGTTTCATATCGTCAAAAACGTTTAATCTTAACCGATTGCTCCTTCCAGGTTAACGCTGAGCAGTTTCTGCGCCTCCACGGCGAATTCCATGGGCAGGCGGCTCAGCACCTCGCGGGCGTATCCGTTCACGATCAGGCCTACGGCCTCCTCGGGGCTGAGCCCCCTCTGGTTGCAGTAGAAGAGCTGGTCGTCGCTTATCTTGGAGGTGGTGGCTTCATGCTCCACCACCGCGGTGGGATTCTGGTTGCGGATGAACGGGAAAGTGTGCGCGCCGCACTTGTCGCCGATGAGCAGGCTGTCGCATTCGCTGTAGTTGCGGGAATTCGAAGCAGT
>JAFZLP010000102.1 GCA_017551405.1 Bacteroidales bacterium | reverse complement strand
GTCGGGCCCGGCCACGAGGTCTACCTTGCCGCTTTCCAGGAGGGCTTCCTTGAGGCGTTCCGCCATGCAGCCGAGAATGCCCACTATAACGTCGGGACGGGCCTTTTTCTGCCCGAAGAACTGGTCGATGCGCCCCCAGATTCGCTGTTCCGCATTGTCGCGGATCGAGCAGGTGTTGGCCATTATGACGTCCGCCTCGGACATGTCTTCCGTCTTTCCGTAGCCTGCCTTTCCGAGAATGGAAAACACCACTTCGGTGTCGTTCACATTCATCTGGCAGCCGTATGTCTCTATATATACCTTCTTCATGGTAGCAGCGCAAAGTTAGATAATTTTCGTAACTTTGCGATTGAAATGCCATGAGAACGAGACGTCTCATAAAAGTATTCTTCCTTTTGCTTGCGGCCATGCTTGCGGGCAGCTGCGGCGTTCGGAAATACAAAGACATCAAAATCACTTCGTTCGCTGTGGAATCCGTCACCCCGTCCGGCCTCAAGTCGCTCGATGCCGTGGTGGAGGTGGGGATCGACAATCCCGCCCCGGCCTTCAACATCATGAACCTCGAGGCTGAAATTTACCGGGACAGCGTGCATCTGGCCCATTTCAGCGCCGAAAACGTGGCGGTCGAAGGCAGGTGCGACAGACTGTACAAAATTCCCGTCAGCGGAGAGATAGACCCGGCGGTCACGCTGCTCAACCTGATGCTGCTCGCAAGGAACTTCAGGAGCGAAGAATACAGCGTAAGCGTGAAGGCGAAAGCCATGATCGCAGGGATTGGCAAGGAATTGGCATTCGATGACATTCCGTTGGAACGTCTTCTCAAGAACCAGAAATGAAAAAGGCACTCATCATAATCATCGCACTGCTGTTTGGATGTGCGGCCATCCGGGCCCAGGAAGTCCCTGACGGATATGTCTGGGCCGATTCCCTGGTGTTCACGCCCATCAACGACGTCGACACCACCCTGGCCGGGAAGAGCATCTACTCGGTGCTCCCCGACAATGTTCAGATAGACCAGAGCGGCGCCGTCCGCAGCCTCATGATGCGGAAATCCGAGGGCAGGGGCATCAACGGCTATCGCATCCGCATCTTCTTCGACAACAGCCGCACCGCCCGCGGCGACAGCGAAAGCGCCCTCTACCGCTTCAAGTCGCTTAATCCCGGCATTTCGGCATATCGGACCTTCTCCAGCCCGTACTTCAAGGTCACGGTGGGCGACTTCCGCACCAAGAGCGAGGCCCTTGCGCTGCTGCAGAGCATCAAGCCATATTTCCCCGGTGCGTTCATAGTGCGCGAGCGCCTGAAATATCCCGCGCTCGAGAACACTCCCTCATTCAAGGTGGATACGCTGAAATTCCTCCGTTCAGCCAACAGGTAGCCATGCAGAAACAGGGACTGGAACTCAAGCAGACTCAGCGTCTTTCGCCTCTCCAAATCCAGACCATCAAGCTCATAGAGCTGCCGGTTCAGGAGCTGGAGCAGCGGATACGCGCCGAGCTGGAAGAGAATCCGGTCCTCGACGACGGTCCCGCCCAGGACAGCGACAGCTCCGACGACGAATCCCCGAAGGATGTCTCCCTGGATGAGATAAAGGATGACGACTACGTGCCCGCCTACCGTACGCGCGTATCCAACTGGGGCAAGGACCCCCGTCCCGAATACAACACTTTTTCCGTAAAGGAGAGCTTCACCCAGAGCCTTGTGGACCAGCTCGGGTTCCGCAACCTGGATTCCCGCAAGCGCCAGATAGGGGAGTTCATCATAGGCAGCCTCGATTCCGACGGCTACCTGCGCCGCGACATCGCCTCCGTGGTGGACGACCTCGCTTTCAGGGCGGGAATCGAAGCCACCGAGGAAGAAGTGGAGGAGCTGCTCGGAATAATCCAGGAGTTCGAACCTGCCGGAGTGGGGGCCAGGGACCTCCGCGAGTGCCTGCTGCTGCAGCTCAAGGCGGAGTCGCAGACTCCGGATGTAATCTGCGCGGAAAGGATCCTTGCAGAGCAGTTCAACGAGTTCTCCAACAAGCATTTCAACAAGATAATGTCGCGCCTGGGCATCGACGAGAAACAGCTCAAGAGCGCAATGTCCAAGATAGTCCGGCTCAATCCCGCCCCGGGCGGACAGGTGGACGATTCCTATTCCGACCAGGCACAGCAGATAGTTCCCGATTTCGTGCTCAGCGAGAATGACGGCGATCTCTCGTTCTCGATGCCCCGTTTCTCCATTCCGGAGATAAGGGTTAACCGCAGCTATGCCGAACTGCTCGAAAACGCAAAGAGCTCGGGCGAAAAGGCCCAGAAGGAGGCCGCCTCTTTCGTGCGCTCCAAGCTCGATTCGGCAAAATGGTTCGTCGAGGCCCTCAAACAGCGCCAGAACACGCTCCAGAAAACCATGCAGGCCATCCTGGACTACCAGCACGAGTATTTCCTCGACGGCGATGAAAGCCATCTCAAGCCCATGGTGCTCAAGGATATAGCCGAAAAGACAGGGTTCGACATCAGCACCATCAGCCGCGTGGTGAACAGCAAGTACATCGAGACCCATTTCGGGATCTTCCCGCTGAAGTATTTCTTCTCCGAAGGCATGGAGAACAAGGAAGGCGAGGAGGTGAGCACGCGCGAGCTCAAGAAGGCCCTGCAGGAATGCGTGGACGCCGAAGACAAAAAAAAGCCGCTCACGGATGAGCAGCTTGTGGAAGAGATGGGCAAGCGCGGCTACAAGGTCGCGCGCCGTACCATTGCGAAATACCGTGGGCAGCTGGGAATCCCCCTGGCCCGCTGGCGCAAGGAATTATAATTTACCTCCGTATGCAAGGTCGCCGGCATCGCCGAGCCCGGGCACTATGTAATAGTGGCTGGTGAGTTCCTCGTCGATTGCAGCCGTCCATAGCGTGGTGTTCTTGGGGAAATCCTTCTTTACCTGCTCGACGGCGTATGCGCTGGAAATGGGGCATACCAGATGCACCTGCGCGGGGGTTCCGCCCTGGGCGACAAGCAGATTGTATCCGCTCAGGAGGGAAGCTCCGGTGGCCAGCATGGTGTCGGCCAGGATGAGCACCTTGCCTTCGAGCGCGGGGGTGGTGCAGTACTCGGCGCTGACCACGAAGTCGTGGCCTTTCTCGTACTTCCTGTAGGCGGCGATGAATGCGTTTTCCGCACCGTCGAAATAGGAAAGGATGCCGTCGTGCAGGGGTAGGCCGGCACGCAGGATGGTGGCGACAACTATCTGATCGTCACACAGTTGCATGTGCGCGGTGCCGAGCGGAGTGACCACGTCCTTGGGGGCGTAGTGCAGGGTCTTGCTGATTTCGTAGGCGAAAATCTCACCGGTCCTGTGGAGATTGTTACGGAAGAGAAGGGTGTTTTTCTGGATTTTCTTGTCGCGCATCTGCGCCACGAAGGAACTGAGAACTGAATTGCTCTCGCCGAGATTGAATACTTGCATGGGTTTTCGAATTCTATTCGAAAGACAAAGGTAATGCTTTTTTTGGAATTATGCTACCGCGAAGAGCCTCGCGGATGACAAACCACGGTTATGCCTATGTCTTCCACCGTGTAGCCGCGGAAACGGTAATTCCTGAACGCGTCGTTCACCGCCTCGCTCAGCTCGGAATAGGGGAGATTCTTGTACACGCCGTTCTTGCGGTCGTACAGGTGGGGATGAGTGAAATTGCAGACGTCGAAGTAGCGCTTGTTGTCCGCGCTGAGCAGATACGAATAAATGCCGTATGTGGCCATCTGCAGCAGCACGTTGTACACGGAAGACTCGGAGGCGGCGGCTTCGTTGTTGTCTTCCAGCCAGCGGCACACCTGGTCGGCGCTCGCATGCTCCAGGGCCATCATGGCCCTGTGTATGGAAAGCCTGGTTTCAGTCGCCCTGAGGCCCCTGCTTTTGAGGGCGGACCTGAATCTTTGCTCGTCTGGTATGGTCTTTGTCCGTTTCACTGTCTGCAAATATCCGTATTTTTTAATAACTTTGCAATTCCTATGGACTCGATGAAAATACGTATTACAGCAGTCGTTGTGGCTGTGCTCGCCCTCGCTTCGTGCAAGTCTCCATACGAAGCGGTCCTGCAGGGTAACGACCTGCAGGCCAAATACGCCATGGCGTTCGACCTCTTCAACCAGGGGAAGTATTCCAAGGCGGCGGACCTCTTCGAAAACATGTCCGTGCTCACCAACGGCACCGCCCAGGACGACACGGTGCAGTACTACTGGGGCCTGAGCAACTACCGCAACAGCGACTATGTCACGGCCGAAACCAATTTCAAGAACTTCCTTGCCAAATTCCCCCGCAGCCCCTTCGCAGAAAACGCGGAGTTCCTGCGCGTGGACTGCCTCTACAAGGCCACATACCGGTACGAGCTTGACCAGACTCCCACTTATGCAGCGGTAGCCGCCATCGGCGAGTACATGACCAATCATCCGAACAACGTGCATTCCGCTGCATGCGGTCGTATGCTGGAAGATCTCAACGGTCGCCTCGACCGCAAGGCCTACGAGAACGCGAAAATCTACTATACCATGGAGGACTACAAGGCCGCCCGCGTGGCCCTCAAGAATGTCCTCAAGGACAATTCTGAAAACCGTTACCGCGAAGATATCCTGTATCTCACCGCCATGTCTTCCTACAAATATGCCTTCCTTTCCATCCCTGAAAAGCAGAAGGAACGCTACATGGTATTCGAGGACGACTATTTCAACTTCATAGGCGAGTACCCCGAGTCCAGGTACCGCAAGGAGCTTGACGGCCTGCACGAAAAGGTAAAACAAAGAAATTGAAACTTTCCGCACCCGCCGGGGTGTACAACTATTGCTATGGATATAAAGAAAGTACCTGGAAACACCATCACGAGGGACGTAAGGAACCTCGCTGAACCCACTGGCAACATCTACGAGACATGTGTGATCCTCTCCAGGAGGGCCAACAAGATTGCCATGGACGAAAAGAAAGAACTCAGCAAAAAGCTGGAAGACTTCAAGAACGAACGCGATACCAAGGACGAGGTGTTCGAGAACAAGGAGCAGATAGAAATCTCCAAATACTACGAGCGCCTGCCCAAGCCCGGGCTGATCGCCATCTCCGAATTCGAGAACAACGAGCTTTACTACAAGGTGGCCAACAACGAGAACATCATCAAATAAGTTCCCTTGCTGTCCTCCCTGCACATACGCAATTACGTACTCATAGACTCCCTGGATGTTTCCTTTCCGGGGGGTCTGAGCATTATTACCGGGCAGACCGGTGCCGGAAAGAGCATCCTCCTGGGCGCCCTCCAGCTCCTGCTGGGAGCCAGGGCCGATTCTTCAGTGCTGGCCTCCGGAGCCGACGACTGCGTTGTGGAAGGGGAGTTCTCGCTGCCGGACGAAAGCCTCCGTTCCTTTCTGGAAGAAAGCGGTGTGGAGTGGGCGGAAGACCGCAGCCTCATCATCCGCAGGGTGGTGTACGCCAGCGGCAGGTCCCGCTCCTTTGTGAATGACTCCCCGGTGAACGTGGGCGTCCTTTCCGAATGCGCATCCCATCTGGTGGACATCCATTCCCAGAACAACAACCTCATCCTCACCGACAAGCGTTTCCAGCTTTCCGTGCTGGACCATTTCGCCGGTAATGCGGAGCTTCTGGCGCAGTGCGGAGAGTGCTGGCGGGAGCTGCATGGGCTCCTCTCCCGGAAAGGGGAGGCGGAGCGCAGGCTGCAGGCCCTCACGGCCGACCGCAGCTACAACGAGGCGCAGTGGAAACAGCTCGATGATGCCCGCCTGCAGGAAGGGGAGCTTGAAGCCCTCGATGCCGAGCAGAAGCAGCTTGCCAATGCGGAATCCATCCGCGAGGCGCTGGGCGGCGCTGTCGCCTGTTTCGAGGCGGAGGAAGGCATGTCGCTGGACGCTTCGCTCAAGGAGGCGGGGCGCCTGCTCGACAAAATCAGCAAATATCTTCCCGGAATGGACGAACTGACGGGCCGTATCCGGTCGTCCCGGATAGAACTCGACGACATCAGGAGCAGTATCGAAGCCGCCGCTTCAAAGGTGGAGGTGTCGGAGGACAGGCTGCAGGCCGTGGAAGATCGCATGGGGCTGATTTATAGCCTTTTACAGAAGCATGGCTGCCGCACCGAAGAGGAACTGATCGCCCTGAGGGACAAGTATTCCTCGATGCTGTTCGATTCCGATTCGCTCGAAGAGGAGCTGGCGGAACTGGAAAAGCGTATCGTCCTTGTGAAGGAACGCCATTCCGAGCTTTGCCGGGCCCTGCACGATGCGCGCTCGAAGGCCGCACCGACCTTTGCCGGGCAGATAGCCGATTCGCTCAGGTTCCTCGAGCTTGACCGGGCTGTCTTCGAGGTGCAGCTGACGCACTCCGAACCCGGGCTCACAGGTTCCGACGGAGTGCTGTTCGCTTTCTCCTCCACGGGCTCGCATCCTTCCGATGTGGGGGCCTGTGCCTCAGGCGGCGAAATCTCCCGTATCATGCTCTGTCTCAAGGCGATGATGGCCCGCTACGTGGGCATGCCCACCATGATTTTCGACGAGATAGACACCGGCGTTTCGGGCAGCGCCGCCGACAGGATGGGCAGCATGATCTGCGATATGGGAAAAGATATGCAGGTCATTGCGATAACGCATCTGCCGCAGGTGGCCGCCAAGGGCGACGCCCATTTCGTCGTGGAAAAAACGGCGGACGTCAGCTCCATCCGCAGGGCGCAGGGGCGCGACCGCGTCATGGAAATCGCCCGTCTTCTGAGCGGGGCCTCCATCACTCCCGAAGCCATCGCGAACGCGGAGTCGCTTCTGGGCTGACGGGTTTGACAAAAAGTCAATCCGGCGCCGCTGGCAGAGGATTTGCTTGTCTAAAAGAAGAAAAACCACTTGCATATCATGGCAGACAAAGATAAAGAAACAAAGCAGGCTCCCGTGAAGAAGGAGCCCAAGACTCCCAAAAACAAGCCCTCCAAGGAGGAGGAACTCCAGAAAAAGGTAGTTGAGCTCACTGACAAATTGTCGGCCGAGCACGGCGACTACCTGCGCCTGATGGCGGAATTCGAGACGTTCCGCCGCCGCAGCGCAGAGGAGCGCCTGAATATGGTGTCCACCGCATCCGCCGATACTATCAAGGGCCTCCTGCCCGTACTCGACGATTGCGAAAGGGCGCTTCAGGTGCTGGAGAAATCTTCCGACTCCGCTGCCAGGGAGGGCACGGCTCTCATCTACAACAAGCTCATGGCTTATCTCAAGACCAGGGGGCTCGAGGTGATCGAGGCCAAAGGTAAGAAATTCGATATCGATTTCCACGAGGCCGTGGCGCAGATTCCGGCTCCCTCCGAGCAGGAGAAGGGCCTTGTGCTGGACGTGGTCCAGACCGGCTACATGCTGTCCGGCAAGATCCTGCGCTATGCAAAGGTGGTCGTAGGAGCATAGAGCCATGGCAGAAAAAAGAGATTACTACGAGGTCCTCGGCATTCAGAAGAGTGCCACGGAAGACGAAATAAAGCAGGCCTACCGCAAGGCTGCCCTCAAGTGGCATCCCGACCGCTGGGTCTCCGGCACCGACGCCGAAAAGAAGAACGCCGAAGAGAAGTTCAAGGAGGCGTCGGAAGCCTATTCGGTGCTGTCCGATCCGCAGAAGAAGGCGAAATACGACCAGTTCGGCTTTGCCGGGGTGGATCCTTCTGCAGGCCCCGATTTCAGCCAGGGCTTCGGCAACCTCGACGACCTTCTGAACAACCTGTTCGGCGGGGCGTTCGGGGGAGCGTTCGGCGGGGCCTTCGACTCGTTTTTCGGCGGCGGTAGGCAGCAGAGCGGGGCAAGGGTCGTCCGCGGGCGCGACATACGCACACGCGTGAACCTGACCCTCGAGGAGATAGCCAAAGGCTGCACCAAGGAAGTGTCGATCGAGCGCAACCGCCCCTGCTCCGAATGCGGAGGCAAGGGCACCAAGGACAGCTCCGACATCAAAACCTGCCCCACCTGTCACGGCAGCGGCCAGGTCCAGAGGGTGGTGAACACGCTCTTCGGGCGTTCCGTATCCTATTCCACCTGCCCGCAGTGCGGCGGCGAGGGCAAGATTGTCTCCAATCCCTGCCGTAAATGCGGCGGATCCGGTGTGGAAAGGCGCCGCGAGACCGTGAAGGTGAACATCCCTGCGGGAGTCGAAGACGGAATGCAGATAACCGTGCGCGGCGAGGGCCACAGCGCTCCCCGCGGCGGCGAGAACGGCGACCTCCTGGTGGTGATAAACGAACAGCCGCACAACCAGCTCAAGCGCGACGGCAACAATCTTTTCTATACCCGTGTGATTTCAGTGACCGACGCCATGCTGGGCACCACCATCAGCGTTCCGGCCCTTGGCTCGGCCGTAGACCTGAAGATTGAACCGGGCACCCAGTCCGGCACGGTAGTGCGCATGCGCGGCAAGGGCCTTCCCTCTGTAAACAGTTATGGCACAGGCGATTTGTATGTCAAGATCCTGGTGTGGATACCCCGCAGGCTGCGTGGCTCCGACAAGGAGGCAGTGGAGAAACTCGCCGCTTCCGATGCTGTAAAGCCGGATCCCTCCCGCGACGACAAGGCTCTGTTCGAAAAAGAGAGTCAATATTTTTAGCGAAACGTGCTTGCAGAGTAAAAAATAATTTCTATCTTTGCAGCCCTGTTTGAAAGCAGCCTCTCATTTAACGGTTAAGTGACGCTGCGAGGAGTAAGGTTATTTAAAGAGTTATGGATTTACTTAAAGTAGCTGAACAGTCTTTTGTAAACGAGAACGTCAGCAAGTTCCCCGAGTTCAAGGCCGGTGATACCATCACCGTTTCCTGCAAAATCAAGGAAGGCGACAAGTTCCGTCTGCAGGACTTCCGCGGTGTGGTCATCCAGATAAGCGGTGCAACCCCTCTCACCCGTACCTTCACGGTTCGCAAGGTGTCCGGCGGTATCGGAGTCGAAAGGATTTTCCCCTTCCAGAGTCCCGCTATCGACAGCATTACCGTCAACAAGGTCGGTAAAGTGCGTCGCGCCCGCATATTCTATCTCCGCAACCTTGCCGGTAAGAAGGCTCGCATCAAGGAAAAGGGCGTAGCCACCAAGGCTGTCAAGGCAGAAGAAAAGACTGAGGCTTAAACCTTTCCGGCCAAGTTGCCGGTAAACGGCTCCTTAGCTCAATTGAATAGAGCATCTGACTACGGATCAGAAGGTTGCAGGTTTGAGTCCTGCAGGAGTCACTTCAAAACCCCGTCTGACACGCGTCTGATGGGGTTTTTCATATAAAATGCACAACAAATGCACAACAGATTATAGGCAAGCTACCCAAAAATAGTTTTGAATCTGTTGTTCTCCGTTAGGATTTTCTCAAATATCTTGTTTCATTCATTGTTAAGGTAACGTTCCCTGAGGATACGGATATCATCATCCGTCAGGCCCATTGGGCCCTTCAGGTAGGCTTCTATGGAGCCATACTGCCGGTCAACAGCGTCCATGGCCTTGATGAAGTTCTCTGTATTGGCTCCAAGGAAGGCTTTCACTACGGCTATCTCTTC
>JAFZLP010000101.1 GCA_017551405.1 Bacteroidales bacterium | reverse complement strand
GCGCACATCCTCTAGCCCCAGCGGCTCTCTATCTCGTCGAGAATTCCGAACAGCTCCTCCCTGTCGAGGGTGGTGACCATCCGCATGCGGGTCTCCTTGAATTCCGGCAGGCCCTTGAAATAGCAGGACAGGTGCCTGCGCATCTCGTAGATGCCGCGGGGCTCCCCCTTGGTTTCGAGCGAGATCTGCAGGTGCCTTCTGGCGAGCGCAACCTTGTCTGCCACAGAAGGTTCGGGCATGGACTCGCCATGTTCGAGGTAGTATTTGATTTCGCGGAAAATCCAGGGATGCCCGAAGGTGGCGCGGCCTATCATGATGCCGTCCACGCCGTAGTCTTCGAAGCCCCTGAGCGCCGAAGGCCCGTCGGTGATGTCGCCGTTGCCGATAATGGGGATGTGCATCCTGGGATTGGCCTTCACAGCGCCGATGAGCGTCCAGTCGGCGGCGCCCTTGTACATCTGGCAGCGTGTCCTGCCGTGAATGGTGAGCGCCTGGATGCCGACGTCCTGCAGCCTCTCGGCAAGTTCCACTATTATCTTTGAATTCTCGTCCCAGCCGAGACGGGTCTTTACAGTGACCGGAATGTGCGGCAGCGCCTCCACCACCGCCTTGGTGATCTCCACCATCTTGTCGGGATAGCGCATCATCCCCGACCCTGCGCCGCGGCCCGCGATCTTGGTTACGGGGCAGCCGAAGTTGATGTCCACCACGTCGGCGCCATGCCCGCCGGCAAGTTCCGCCGCGCGTCCGGCCATCCTGGCCGCCTCCACCATGTTTTCAAGGATATGGCCGTAGATCTGGATGCCCACGGGCGCCTCTTCGTCCAGCGTGTACATCTTGGCAACCGCCTTCGCGGCGTCGCGCACCAGCCCCTCGGACGGCACGAACTCCGTGTAGACCATGTCCGCCCCCTGCTCCTTGCAGATTCGGCGGAAACTCAGGTCGGTCACGTCCTCCATGGGGGCGAGCAACAGCGGCCTCGGGCCCAGATCGAGCGACCCTATCTTCATGATTTAAATGGCAGAGGTGCGGATTCTGAGCCAGTCGGCGACGGGTCCCGGAAGCTCCGGAGCCAGGAGCGAGAACACCCTGGCGTTGTATGAGTTGAGCCAGTCGCGCTCGGCGGGGGTAAGCAGCTCCGGCACGATAGCGCGGGTGTCGAAATGGCAGATGGTCAGCGGTTCGAAGCAGCACCAGTGGCCGAAGTCGTTGGTGCCTGCGTCCGTGCAGAGCAGCAGGTTCTCGTGGCGCACGCCGAACTGCCCTTCGCGGTAGATGCCGGGTTCGTCGGAAAGTATCATTCCGGGAACCAGCCCGGTGGGATTCATGTTCTGACGCACGTCGTGCGGGCCTTCATGGACTCCCAGGAACCAGCCTACGCCGTGGCCTGTGCCGTGCCCGAAATTGCGCTTGGCCGCCCAGAGCGGCTCGCGCGAAAGGACATCTATCCGGCAGCCGGGGGTGCCGTAGGGGAACACCGCCATAGCCAGCTGGATGTGGCCCTTGAGCACCAGCGTGTAATCTTCCATCTCCAGGGGAGTGCAGGGGCCGAGCGGGACAGTGCGGGTGATGTCCGTCGTGCCGCCGAAACCGCCGGGAGTGTAATACTGCCCGCCGGAATCGCAGAGATACAGGCCGCGGGGTTCCAGCACCGGCGCACCGCTGTGCGGCGTGACATAGTGGGGCAGGGCAGCCCCGGGGCCCCAGGCGGATATGGTTTCGAAGCTGTCTCCCTGATACCCGGGGATTTCAGCCCGCAGTGATCCCAGCTTGACGGCGGCGTCCCATTCGGTGACGCTGCGCTCGTTTTCCATGCATTTGTCGAGCCAGTAGAGGAATCGCTCCATGGCAAGGCCGTCCGCGAAATGGGCGCGGCGCATGCCGGAAATTTCCACCTGGTTCTTGACGGCCTTCCACATGCCCACGGGGTTGGGGCAGTCGAGCACCGGGCCCGCGGAGGCTATGGAATACAGGTGCCGGTTGAGCACTGAGGAATCGAACATCAGCCGGCCCTCTCGCTCGCGCAGCGCCTCGTCGATTTCGTAGTAAGGACGCAGCTCTATGCCGTCCGCCCCCAGCTCGTCGAATGCCTTTTCGGTGACCGGATCCTCTACCGCGCCCTTCAGTACATACCAATAGGCATTCTCCTGTTCTACAATGAGATACGAGATTACCAGCGGGTTGTATTCGATGTCGCCGGCGCGGACGTTCAGAAGCCACGCTATCTCGTCGAGGGCGCTCACCAGGCAGGCGGAGCAGCCTTTTTCGGCCATGAAGGCGCGGAGTTTCTGCAGGCGCCCGGAGCGGCTTTCGCCGGGATTGACGGTGAAGACCGGAGTCTGCGGGATGTCGGGACGGTCCTTCCACAGCAGGGAAAGGAGATCGGGCACGCTCACCACTTCGCAGTGTCCTCCGCGCGCGGCAAAGGCTTCCTCGACTTCGGCGGCGGTACCCTCGCTCACGCAGTAACCGTCCAGCGCGAGGATAAAGTCCTCGTCTCCGGCGAAAGTACCGGCAAGCCACTGGGGGATGGGCACCTGTTCGGGGACGCGCATCTTGTGCAGCTCCACTCCGGTGCCGGCAAGCTGGGTGTTCGCCTGGATGAAATAGCGGGTGTCGGTC
>JAFZLP010000100.1 GCA_017551405.1 Bacteroidales bacterium | reverse complement strand
TTGTAGCGGACATCGTAGCGCTTTTCATACTCGGCGCGCACCTTCTCAAGGGCGGCGGTGAAAAGCTCCTTATGTTCGGGAGAGATTGTAACACAGAGGTTTACGCTGCCGTCGGCATTGCGCATGTACTCCTGCCCTTCGACGAGATGCTCCGCAAAAGCGGTGCGGGTCTCCCCGGGATAGCGGTGGAATTCCAGCACGCCCTTCGGCTTGCTGCCGTAGCCGAGGCCCTCGTCGGTGAGGAGGAGACGGGCGGTGCGCAGGCATTCCTCGTCGTTGCCGGCGGTAGGAGTGCCGAACAGGGCGGGATCGTAGAAAGCGAAACGGCCGAGCTCGGCGGTAAGGCGCCTGACTGCGTCGTTGGGGCGTTCCATGCCGGCGAAAATATCCTTGAACATGCGGGATGCGGCGCCAGAAGCAGGCACGAACTTGAGCCTGCCCGCTACGGTTGCGCTTTCGGAGTATGCCGCCGCAGCCTCACGGGCGGCTTCGTCCATCACCTCTATGCCCCTGTCCGGGCGGGCGGGTGCGGTTACTTCGAGCCAGGGAAATCCCTGCTTGAAATAGTTGATCTGTTCTTCTATGGTCATATGCTAGTAAATATAAAATTCCTTTCTGTAGCGGTATTCGGTGCGCAGATTCTCGAATTCGCCGGGATTTGCGCGGAAAATGAAGTCGTCGGTAAAAATGGGATAATTGTACTGGAAGAGAGCGGCTATCTGCCCCTGCGTCATTCCGGTAAGGTTCAGCTTCACGGCCGCGAGCTCGTCGAGCTCGGTGGGCGGGAAGAAATCGTACAGCTCCTTTATTTCGAAGAAGCGGGCGACGGCTCGCACAGCCATGGCCGTACCCCTCTGCTTGCCCTGGTAGGAATAGCCCGCGATGTGGGGCGTGGCTATGTCTACCATGCTCATAAGTGTCTGGTTTATATCGGGTTCGTGATTCCAGGTGTCGATTATCACCGGCCCCAGTTTGGGGATGGCGTTCATGAGGGCGTCGTCCACCATCACCTCTCCCCTGGACGTATTGATGAAGAAGGCGCCCAGCTTCATCTTCTCGAAGAAGGCGGCGTTCGCCATGCGGCGGGTCTCGTCGGTGAGAGGCACGTGCATGGTGACGATGTCGGAATTGGTGAGCAGGTAGTCGAGACTGCAGAACTGGGTAGGCCCTTCCGCCGCCTCGCGGGGCGGGTCGTTGAGCAGCACCTTGAACCCGAGCTGGCGCGCGGCCTGCTCCACCCTGGACCCGACGGCACCCACTCCTATGATTCCGAGCGTGGAGCCAGTGAGGGGGATGCTCTTGCGGGACGCAGCTCCATACAGGGCCGACAGCACATAGTCCATCACTCCCCCGGAATTGCACCCGGGAGCGTTCTGCACGAAGATGCTGTGCTCCCTGCACCAGGGCAGGTCGATGTGGTCGGTGCCGATATTCGCCGTGGCGATGATCTTGACCGGCGTACCCTCCAGCAGGTAGGAGTTGCAGCGGGTGCGGGTGCGGATTATGAGGGCGTCGGCATCCAGCAGGTCTTCGCGGCGGATTTCCGCCCCGGGCTTGTAGACCATCTCGGCGTAAGGCTCGAAAACCCCTTTCAGGAATGGAACTGACGAATCTGCAACTATCTTCATATCTATTTTATCCTTAATTCTTTAACTGTCTGTTCAAACTCGCCTTCGCGAATCATCAGGGGGTCGTCGGCGAGGATGGCGTTTATCTTTTCCAGCAGCGCGGCCTTCTGCATACCGAGCTGCGAAGCGAGCACCGAAGAGCTCAGGGTGACGTACAGCACCCCGTCGCGGAAGAACTTCCGGATCGTGAAATCCCCCGCCCCGCTGGCCTCTTCCCAAGCCAGGAAAACCCGGCGGGTGTTCAGCGTGGCGCCGAGACGCTCGCTCCGGAACATCTCCTTCAGGGCCTCGGCAACACTGATGGCCTGCTTGCGGGCGATGCGGCTCATAGTCTGGTGAAGACGCCTCCCTTCGCCTCATAATAGCTGCGGTCTTCGGTGATGGAATCCACTATACCGTTGAGCCTCAGCTTGTTGCTGTCTGTCAGGAAGATCTGGCCGAAGGCCTCCCCCGCCACCATTTCGAGCAGGTTCTGCACCCTGGCGAGATCCAGCTTGTCGAAGAGGTCGTCGAGGAGCAGGATGGGCGGGTAGCCGGCCCTTTCCTTCATGATTTCGTACTGCGCGAACTTGAGCGCCACCAGGAAGGACTTCTGCTGGCCCTGGCTGCCGCAGTTGCGGATGGCATGGCCGTCGAGCTCGAAACTGAAGTCGTCCCGCTGGAGCCCGGAAACGGTGTGGCCCAGCGCCAGGTCGCGCTCGCGGCGGGCCGATGCCAGCTCGGTGAAGCTGCTCTTCAGAAGCTCCGAGCGGTAACTGACCGAGACATTCTCCCTGCCCCCGGAAATCTGCGAGTAATAGCGCTTTACAAGAGGATTCAGGCCCTTTGCGAACTCTTCCCGCCGCTCACACAGAGGCCTTGCCAGCGCCTCCATCTTTTCGTCCAGGATGTCCAGCAGGGAAAGGTCGGGATGCTCCGCCTTGAGGAGGCTGTTGCGCTGCGAAAGGCAGCGGTTGTACTGCTGCATGCCGTCGAGATAGGCGGCGTCCATCTGCGAGAGCACCGTATTCACGAAACGCCGGCGTTCGTCACCGGAGTCACTCACCATGGAGACGTCGGCCGGAGAGACCATCACGATGGGGATGAGGCCGATGTGGGAGGAGATACGGGCATAGGGCTTGTCGTCCCGCCGCACCTTCTTGTCTTCCCCGACCTGTACGGCGATGCGGGTGTCCGGCCCCGAGGGCATGGAATAGCAGCCGGAGATGGCGAAAGAGCCGGTGCCGTAGCGGAAATTGAAGCGGTCTGCCGTGAACGCGCTCTTGGTCATGGAAAGGTACCAGATGGCGTCGAGCAGGTTGGTCTTGCCCTCGCCGTTGCCCCCGGAAATGCAGTTCAGCTTTTCAGAAAACTCGAGCTCCTGAAGCTCTATGTTCCTGAAATCCTTGACCACTATTTTGCGGAGTACCGGCATATGCAATCTCAATCATGCAAAGATAGCTATTTGAATGTTGAAGTCAAAGTATTTTTAGTTATATTTGCACACTGTAATCAACAAGAAATATGAGCATACAGGAAGATAAAATCGCGAAACTTGTGGACCGCCGCGCGGCGGCGCGCCTCGGAGGCGGCCCCAAGCGGATTGAGGCACAGCATGCCAAGAACAAGCTCACCGCCCGTGAAAGGCTCGAGCTGCTTCTCGACAAGGATTCCTTCGAGGAATTCGACATGTTCGTCCAGCACCGCTGCACCAATTTCGGCATGGATGCCACCCATCCCGACGGCGACGGCGTCGTAACCGGTCACGGCACCATCGGCGGCCGGCCGGTGTTCGTATACGCCCAGGACTTCACTGTCAGCGGCGGGTCCCTCAGCAAGACCATGAGCGAAAAGATATGCAAGGTCATGGACATGGCCGTGCGCGCCGGCGCTCCCGTCATCGGGCTCAACGACTCCGGCGGAGCCCGCATCCAGGAGGGCATCGACGCCCTTGCCGGCTACGGCGAAATCTTCGAGCGCAACATCCTTGCGAGCGGCGTCGTCCCGCAGATTTCCGGCATATTCGGCCCCTGCGCCGGCGGAGCGGTCTACTCCCCCGCCCTCACCGACTTCACCCTCATGGTAAAGAACACCTCCTACATGTTCCTTACCGGTCCCGCCGTGGTCAAGAGTGTCACAGGCGAGGACGTCACCAGTGAAGAGCTCGGCGGAGCCGCGGTGCACGCCACCAAGAGCGGCGTGGCCGATTTCGCCGCCGAAAACGAGCAGGAAGGCATCGAGACCATCAAGAAGCTCCTCAGCTACCTGCCCCAGAACAACATGGAGACTGCCCCGGAGCGTGAAACCGCCGACCCGATCTCCCGCGTTTCCGACGTCCTGAACTCCATCATCCCCGACAATCCCAACAAATCGTACGACATGTACGACGTCATTGCCGAAATCGTGGACGACCGCGACTTCTTCGAAATCCACAGGGACTTCGCCCGCAACATAATAGTCGGCTTCGCCCACATGGGCGGCCGCGGTGTCGGCATCGTCGCCAACCAGCCCAAGATGCTGGCCGGCGTGCTCGACATCAACGCAAGCCGCAAGGCGGCCCGCTTCGTGCGCTTCTGCGACGCCTTCAACATCCCCCTGGTCACCCTGGTGGACGTTCCCGGCTTCCTTCCCGGTACCCAGCAGGAGTACGGCGCGGTCATCCAGAACGGCGCCAAGCTGCTCTACGCCTACGGCGAGGCCACCGTTCCCAAGGTCACCGTCACCCTCCGCAAGGCCTACGGCGGCGCGCACATCGTCATGAGCTGCAAGCAGCTGCGAGGCGACGTCAACTACGCCTGGCCCACCGCCCAGATCGCGGTCATGGGGGCCGACGGCGCAGTCAACGTACTGTACAGCAAGGCCATAAATGAAGAGACCGACCCTGCAAAGCAGGATCAGATCCGCGCCGAGAAAAAAGACGAATACGAAGAGCTCTTCAACAATCCCTACCAGGCGGCGCAGAAAGGCTATATCGAAGACGTCATAGAGCCGCGCAACACCCGCTTCCGCGTAATCCGCGCACTCTGCTCGCTGGAAGGCAAGAGGCAGGACGTTCCCGCCAAGAAACACGATAACCTGCCGCTGTGATGAACCCTCTTTTCATACTTCTGCAGACATCCGAGCTCACCGAAGGCGCAAAGCGCATGGCGGCCACCGACCCGCACGGCTGGACGCTGACCCTCATCGCCGTCGGCACCGTTTTCTCCGCCCTCGTCATCCTCTTCGTCATCTTCACCATAGTAGGCAAGATTTCAATGAGGATGGAGGCCAGGAACGCCGCTCCCGCAAAGCCCGCCAAACCGGCCAAAAAGCATAAAAAGGCCGCCGGGAGCGCTCCCGACGCCGAAGTGGCTGCAGCCATCGCCCTTGCGCTCGACGCCGAAAACGGCGGAGATGTCCCCGTGGCGATAGCCACCGCCCTCGCCCTTCACCTCGGCACTTCCGTGCACGACAGCGAGCCCTTCGTAATCACAATCAGGCGCAATCCGTCCGCATGGAGGAATCCCGCCCTCAACTTCAGGAAAAATCCGAACAAATGACAAACTATAAGTTCAAAATCAACGGCAAGCCCTATGAGGTTTCCGTTAACGGCATAGCCGACGGCACCGCGGACGTCACGGTCAACGGTGTAAACTATTCAGTTGAAATCGAAAACGCCCCCGCGGCCGTAAGCGCACCCGCTCCGGCTCCCGCTGCAAGCGCAGCGCCCGCCGCTCCTGCTGCACCCGCGGCTGCAGCGGCTCCCGCCGGCGGCAAGAAGGTCGTCTCCCCGCTTCCGGGCGTCGTCATCGACGTATGTGTCAAGGAAGGCGAAGCCGTCAAGCGCGGCCAGAAACTCGCCGTTCTCGAGGCCATGAAGATGGAGAACGAGATCCTCTCCGAATCCGACGGCACCATCACCAAGATATTCGTAAAGAAGGGCGACTCCGTGCTCGAAGGAGCCGACATAGCCACCATAGCATAAATGGACAGTATTGTAGAAAGCCTGCAGCAGTTCTGGTCCTTCACCGGATTCGCGAACGCCACCTGGGGCCACATTGCGATGATTGTCATAGGGTTGATCTTCATCACCCTGGGCATCGTCAAGCACTGGGAGCCCCTGCTGCTCGTGCCCATCGGCTTCGGCATGATCATCGGCAACATTCCGGTGCTCATGGGGCTGAAAGTCAGCATCTACGAAGAAGGCTCGGTCCTGAACATCCTGTATCACGGTGTCCGGAACGGCTGGTATCCCCCGCTGATTTTCCTGGGGATAGGCGCCATGACCGACTTCAGCGCCCTGATTTCGCAGCCGCGGCTCATCCTCATCGGAGCAGCCGCGCAGATGGGCATCTTCGGTGCCTACCTGCTTGCCCTAGCCCTCGGATTCACGCCCAATGAGGCCGGTGCAATCGGCATCATCGGCGGCGCCGACGGTCCCACCGCCATCTTCCTCAGCGGCAAGCTGGCGCCGGACCTGATGGGAGCCATAGCCGTGTCGGCCTACTCCTACATGGCGCTGGTGCCTGTAATCCAGAAGCCCATCATGCTGCTGCTCACCAACAAGAAGGAGCGGCTCATCCGCATGCCCGCCCCGCGCAAGGTTTCCCAGCGCGAGAAGATCATATTCCCCATCGTCGGCTTCCTCTGCACCGCATTCATAGTACCGAGCGGCCTGCCGCTGCTGGGCATGCTCTTCTTCGGCAACCTGCTCAAGGAGAGCACTGTAACCCGCCGTCTGGCCGAGAACGCCCGCGGTCCCATCATCGACATCGCCACCACCCTCATCGGCCTTACCGTGGGAGCCTCCACCCAGGCGGACGTCTTCCTGAACGCCCGTTCCGTGAAGATCTTC
>JAFZLP010000099.1 GCA_017551405.1 Bacteroidales bacterium | reverse complement strand
TGAATACAGCATCTCCAAGGGCAGCTACCGCTTCTCCATCCCCGGCCTGGTGAGCAAGAACTTCACCATCGACGACGGCAGCAGCATCACCTTCAACGGCGACCTCATGCAGACCGCCCTCGACATAGGCGCAACCTATTCGCTCCGCACGAACATGAACGCCCTCGTGACGGACACCACGACCGTGAGCACCCGCCGCCTGGTGGAATGCGGAATCAGGATTACCGACCGCCTGTCCGCGCCGAAGGTGGCCTTCAGCATAGACATACCCGACCTCGACCCCACCTCCAAGGCCGAAATCGAATCCTCCCTGAACACCGAGGACAAAATCCAGAAACAGTTCGTGGCGCTCCTCGTCACCGGTTCGTTCCTTCCGGGCGACCAGGCAGGCATCGTGGACAACCCGAACATCCTCTACTCCAACATGACGGAAATGGTGTCCAGCCAGTTGTCCAACATGCTCGAGCGCATGAACATCCCGCTTGACATGGGCCTGGGCTACCAGCAGAGCTACTCCGGGGCCAACCTGTTCGACCTTGCGGTCAGCACCCAGCTCTTCAACAACCGCGTGGTGGTGAACGGCGTGGTGGGCAACAGGCAGTACAGCGGGAACAGCAACGCCCGCGGCGACCTCGTGGGCGACCTCGACATCGACGTCAAGCTGAACAAGAGCGGCAACTTCCGCCTCAATCTCTTCTCGCACTCTGCCGACGAGTTCTCCTCCTACCTCGACTACTCGCAGCGCAACGGCGGAGGATTCACCTACCAGCAGGAATTCAACACCTGGAAAGGCTTCTTCAGGCGCCTTTTCAGCCCCCGCAGGAGGCAGGAGCAGCAGGGCGCCACACGTCCCCAGAGAGAAATCCCCACTGTAACCGTAGAGATAGATGAATAGGCTTTATCTCATACCCTCCGATATAGGCTCAGACCCCATGAAGGTGATTCCGGCGGCGACGCTGGAGCATATCGCCCATATCGGCGTCTTCGTGGTGGAAAACGTCCGCAGCGCCAGGAGGTTCCTCAGCGCGGCGGGCCTGAAGGGGCATATCGACGGCCTCGAATTCCACGAGCTGAGCGAGCATACGACCGCAGCTGCGGTGGAGGCCCTCCTGCCCCTCTTCGGGAAAGGCGACGTGGGCCTTGTCACCGAAGCAGGACTGCCCGCCGTGGCCGATCCCGGCGCCCCGCTCGTGGCCCTCTGCCACGCCCACGGAATACCTGTGGTGCCCCTGACCGGGCCGTCATCGCTGATGCTGGCCCTCATGGCCTCCGGCCTGAACGGGCAGGAATTCGCCTTCGTGGGCTATCTTCCCGCCAAGACCGCCGAACGCCGCGCAGCCATCAAAAAGATAGAGAAAGACTCTTCCGCCCGCAGGCAGACCCAGATCTTCATAGAGACCCCCTACCGGAACGACGCCCTCCTGGAAGACCTCGTGGGCGGCCTCAACCCCGGCACCATGCTGTGCATCGCGGCGGACCTCACACTCGAATCCGAAACCATAATCACCCTGCCGGTAAGCGCATGGCGCAGGAAAGCAGGCTTCAAAATAGGCAAAAGACCATGTGTGTTTCTAATTTTGGCGAAATAGAACTGGACAGCATGCAGTTCCTGTCATTCCACGGACTGCTTCCCAAAGAGAAATCCGAGGGAAATCTCTTTCTCGTGGATTTCAAATGCCGCTACGACATTTCGGCGGCCATGGCGTCCGACAATATCGACGACACGCTCGACTATTCCAAGATCCACAGCATAGTGGCCGAAGAGATGGCAATCCCCTCCGACCTGCTCGAGCACGTGGCCGGAAGGATAGCGCGGCGCGTAGAAAAGGACTACCCCGCCATTCCCTGGTTCTCGGTAAGGGTTTCCAAGCAGAATCCCCCGGTGGAAGGCAAGGCCGAATGGTCGCGCGTAACGGTCGAGGGAGGCTGCGGGAAGTGAAAATTGCGTTCATAACGCTCGGATGCAAGCTGAATTACGCCGAGACATCCACCTATGAACGCGGCTTCAAGGCCGCCGGCCTCGAGCCTGTGCCTTGGAAGGAAGGCGCCGACGTGTTTCTCGTAAACACCTGTACGGTCACCGAAACCGCCAATAAAAAGTCCCGCGGCGAAATACGCAAACTCCACAGGATCAATCCTTCAGCGCCCATCATCGTAACCGGTTGTTACGCCCAGATGAAGCCCGACGAGGTGGCCGGAATCGAAGGGGTGGCGCGAGTATTCCTCGCCGACGAAAAGGCTAAGGTGGTCCCCGAAACCCTGAAACTGCTGGGCATGGACAGCCCCGCCTCCGAAACGGGCATGGGCGCCTATTCCTCGGGCGAACGCACCAGGTCCTTCCTGAAAGTGCAGGACGGCTGCGACAACTTCTGCAGATACTGCACAGTGCCCTATGCGCGCGGCAGGAGCCGCAACATCCCCATCTGCGAAGCAGTGAAACAAGCCGGGGAGATAGCGGCGCTCGGCATAAGGGAAATAGTGCTCACAGGCGTGAACACCGGCGATTTCGGGCGCAGCACAG
>JAFZLP010000098.1 GCA_017551405.1 Bacteroidales bacterium | reverse complement strand
GCACCCTGGAGTATGCCTACGACGACTGGTGCATCCTGCAGATAGCCAGGATCCTGGGCCGTCCGCAGGAAGAGCTGGACAAGTGGGAGAGGCGCTCCTATAACTGGCGCAACGTCTTCGACGCGGAGTCGCGCCTGATGCGCGGAAGGAAGCTGGACGGCAGCTTCTCGGAGCCTTTCAGCCCCTACAAGTGGGGCGGGGATTTCACCGAGGGCAACTCCTGGCACTACACCTGGAGCGTCTTCCACGACATCCCGGGGCTCGTCGAGGCCATGGGCGGCAGCGGCAGTTTCGAGCAGATGCTCGATTCCGTGTTCGTCGTCCCGCCCGTTTACGATGACAGCGCCTACGGTTTCCGCATCCATGAAATAGCCGAGATGCAGGTGGCGGCAATGGGTAACTACGCCCACGGCAACCAGCCTGCGCAGCATGTCATTTATCTCTACGACTACGTCGGCGCCAGGGAGAAGACCGACAGGTGGGTGAACGAGGTGCGCAGCCGCCTGTACAAGGCCACTCCCGACGGCTATTGCGGCGATGAGGACAATGGCCAGACCAGCGCCTGGTACGTGTTCAGCTCGCTCGGTTTCTATCCGGTCTGCCCCGGTTCGGGCGAATATGCGCTCTGCTCGCCGCTCTTCCCGGAATTCAGGATCAGTCCTGCCGGCGGCAAGGCCTTCGGTGCCCCAAAAACTGAAGGCAACTTTATTTCTTACGAAGATTTAACTAAATGAATATGAAGAAGATACTTGGTATTGCAGTCGTTGCCCTTGGGCTTGCCGCCTGCGGGCGCGGCCCGGCGCAGACCTCCTTTTCGGGCGAAGTGCAGACTCTCGCTAGCCCCGACGGAAACCTTACACTGCGCGTAGGGCTTACCGCCGACGGAACCCCGGCCTACAGCCTGGATTATGGCGACAGGGCCGTGGTGCTCCCCAGCACGCTGGGCTATGAGTTCCGCGGGAACAAACTCAACTCGAGCTACGCCGAGCGTTCCGCGCGGGTGTATTCCGATCCCGTCGATTTCCACAGCGGATTCAGCATAATCGACACCGCCACCTCCACCTTCGATGAGACCTGGGAGCCCGTCTGGGGCGAGGAGAGCAGCATCCGCAACCATTACAACGAACTCGCAGTTACCTTCAGCAAGCGCATCGGCGACAACGAACCCAAGATGATCGTGCGTTTCCGCCTGTACGACGACGGCCTCGGCTTCCGCTACGAATTCCCGTACCAGGGCTGGGCGCTCAGCTATTTCGTCGTGAAGGAGGAGCTCACCCGCTTCAGGATGGCCGGCGACCACACCGCCTGCTGGATTCCGGGCGACTACGACACTCAGGAATACAGCTACACCGTGAGCCGCCTCAGCAGGATAGAGGCCGAGCAGAAGGCCCATGTGGACTATAACGCCTCGCAGCAGGTGTTCTCGCCCAGCGGGGTGCAGACCGCCCTGCAGATGAAGACCGACGACGGCCTGTACATCAACATCCACGAGGCCGCCGTGCTGGACTATCCGACTACCAGCCTCGACTACGACGCAGCCAGCAATTCCTTCGTGACCTGGCTCACCCCCGACGCCGAAGGCTGGAAGGGCCGCCTCCAGGCGCCCTGCACCAGTCCCTGGCGCACCGTGATGGTGGTGGACGACGCCCGTAAGGCATTGGCATCCAGGCTGATACTCAATCTCAACGAGCCCTGTGCCATTCCCGATGCCGCCGAGTGGATACATCCCACCAAGTACATGGGAGTTTGGTGGGAGATGATCGCCGACAAGAGCAAGTGGAGCTACACCTCCGAGTTCTCTTCCGTCCGCCTGGGCGAGACCGACTACAGGAGCGCCACGCCGCACGGCAACCACGGCGCCAACAACGACAACGTCAAGCGCTACATCGACTTCGCCGCCGCCAACGGCATGGACGGCCTGCTCATCGAGGGCTGGAACGAAGGCTGGGAAGACTGGTTCGGCTGCCAGAAGTTCAACGTGTTCGATTTCGTGACGCCCTATCCCGACTTCGACATCGAGATGCTCAACAACTACGCCCATTCCAAGGGTATCAGGCTCATCATGCATCACGAAACTTCCTCGTCTGCAATCAATTACGAGCGCCATCTGGAAGATGCATACAAGCTCATGAACAAATACGGCTACGATGCCGTGAAGAGCGGATACGTGGGTGACATCCTCCCCGAAGGGGAACACCACTACAGCCAGTTCATGATAAACCACTACCACTACTGCGTGACCGAGGCTGTGAAGCATCACATTATGGTGAACGCCCACGAGGCTGTGCGTCCCACCGGACTGTGCCGCACCTGGCCCAACATGATAGGCAACGAGTCGGCCCGCGGCACCGAATTCAAGGCTGGCATCCTTCCCAACCATGTGACCATCCTCCCGTTTACCCGTCTACAGGGCGGCCCCATGGACTACACTCCGGGCATTTTCGAGATGGACATGCGCAAGCTGAATCCCAACCTGCAGACAGGCCCCGGCGACACTCCCTTCATCTCCTCCACCATTGCGAGGCAGCTGGCCCTCTATGTCACCATGTATTCCCCGCTGCAGATGGCGGCGGACCTGCCGGAGCACTATGCTGAGCACATGGACGCCTTCCAGTTCATTAAGGACGTTGCCGTAGACTGGCAGCGGAGCGAGTATCTCTACGCCGAACCCGGTGATTATCTGGTGATTGCGCGTCAGGCGAAGGCTCATGCCAAGTGCCGGGCCAACGCCGGCATGGACGGCCACGAGTGGTTCGTTGGCGGCGTCACGGACGAAAACGCCCGCGATTTCAGCGTAGCCCTCGACTTCCTGGAGCCCGGCCGCACCTATACCGCCACGATCTATGAGGATGCTCCCGACGCCTGCGGGCTGGGGCTCGACGCCGCATTCAACCCGTCATACAGCATCCGCAAACTCACCGTAACCAGTACCGACACGCTCGAGATGCACATGGCTCCGAGCGGCGGATTCGCCATTTCCATACTATGAGAATAAGTTCACTCGCGCCGCTCCTCCTCCTGACGCTCGCAGCCTGCGGCGGCCCCGCTTACCGCAATGCTGACCTGAGCCCTGAAAGACGGGCGAAGGACCTCGTGTCCCGCATGTCCCTGGAAGAGAAGGCCGGACAGCTCCTGTGCCCTCTCGGATGGCCCATGTACGTAAAAGACGGCGACAGCGTTTCCGTCTCGGCGGACTTCGAGGCTTTTATCGAGAATCAGCACGGAGGTAGCCTGTGGGCCACTTTCAGGGCCGACCCGTGGACCGGCAAGACTCTCGGGAACGGGCTCAATCCCACCCTCGCGGCAAAGACCTACAACACCCTGCAGAAATACGCCATAGAGCATTCCCGCTGGGGCATACCCGTGCTGTTCGCCGAGGAGGCGCCCCACGGTCACATGGCTATAGGCACCACCGTCTATCCCACCAGCATAGGCCTCGCGTCCACTTGGGACCCGGCTCTCGTGAAGGAGGTGGGCTCGGCGATAGGCGAGGAACTGCGCGCCCAGGGCGGCAGCGTGGGTTACGGACCTGTGATTGACCTGGCCCGCGAGCCCCGCTGGAGCCGCGTCGAGGAGACTTACGGCGAGGACGTCTGTCTCACTTCCCGCATCGCATCCGGAATGGTGGCCGGCACAGGCTGCTCCACCCTCAAGCATTTCAT
>JAFZLP010000097.1 GCA_017551405.1 Bacteroidales bacterium | reverse complement strand
GAGTGGATCACCGCCGTCAAGCTCGAGCGCAACTACACCAAGGAAGAGATTGTGGACATGTACCTCAACTCGGTCTTCTTCGGCAGCAGCGCATACGGCATCAGGGCAGCCAGTGAGACCTTCTTCGCCAAGCTGCCGTCCGACGTCACGGTAGAGGAGGCGGCCACGCTCATCGGCATGGTGAACAAGCCCACCCGCTACAATCCCGCCATCAACCCTGAAAAGGCCCTGATCCGCCGCAACTTCGTGCTGGGGCGCATGGTCCAGAACAAGTATCTGCCCAAGAAACAGCTGGATTCACTGCAGGCCATCCCCATCACCCTGAATTACCAGGTGCAGGACCATAACGCGGGCCTGGCTCCCTACTTCAGGGACATGCTGCGCCGCGACATGAACGCCCAGAAGCCCCGCCGTTCCGATTACCAGTACCCGGAGGACTTCACCGCCGATTCCATCCGCTGGCGCGATGACGAAATCTACGGCTGGCTCGAGAAAAACAAGAAGGCCAACGGCGAAAAGTACGACCTCGACCGCGACGGCCTCCGCATCTACACCACCATCAACGCAAACATGCAGAAGTACGCCGAGGAAGCGGTGGTAGAATGGCTCGGCGGAAATCTTCAGAAGGCGTTCGACAGGGAACTCCCCACGAAACGTCATCCTCCTTTTGCAAGCAACACCGAAGACGCGGTCCGCGAGCGCATCATGTACAACGCTCGCCGCTGGTCCGACCGTTACCGCCTGCAGCACAAGGCCGGCGTGCCCGAGTCGGAGATCCTGGCTCAGTTCAACCAGCCGGTTAAGATGCGAGTATTCGCCTGGAACAAAAACGGTTACATCGACACCACCATGACCCCGGACGACAGCATCCGCTATTACAAGGGCCTGCTTCGCTGCGGTTTTGTGGCGATGGAGCCCGGCACCGGATACGTCAAGGCGTACGTGGGCGGTCCCAACTACCGCTACTTCAAATACGACAACGTGAGCCAGGCCAAGCGCCAGGTGGGATCCACCATCAAGCCGTTCCTGTACACCCTGGCCATGCAGGAGGGCATGAGCCCCTGCGACCAGGTCATCGACATGCCGCAGAGTTTCCTGGCCGGCGACGGTTCGCAGTGGACTCCGCGCTCCACCGACAAGGCCGAATGGATAGGGAAGACGGTCACCCTCAAATGGGGTCTCACCCACTCGTCCAACAACATTTCGGCTTACCTCATGAAGCAGTTCGGCCCGCATGCGATGGCCGAGATGATGCATAAGATGGGCATCCACAGCCATCTGGACGAAGTGTACGCGCTGTGTGTAGGCCCGGCCGACCTTTCCCCGTACGAGATGGTCTCCGCCTACAACACCTTCCCCTCCAAGGGCGTCTACATCACTCCGATGTACGTGACGCGCATCGAGGACAGCGAGGGTAATGTCATTTCCGAGATGGTCAACCACCGCCGCGAAGCCATAGGTGAAAGGACCGCGTACCTGATGGTCAACCTCATGGAGGGCGTGGTCAACAACGGTACCGGCTCGCGCCTCCGCGCGGTCTACGGCCTCAAGGGCGAGATCGCCGGCAAGACGGGTACCACCAACGACAACTCAGACGGCTGGTTCATAGGCTACACCCCGTCCATCACCGCAGGCGTCTGGGTCGGCGGCGAAGACAGGCAGGTCCACTTCAACTCCATCGCCCTGGGCGGCGGTTCCAACATGGCGCTTCCGATCTGGGGCATCTGGATGACCAAGTGTCTGAAAGACGGCACGGTTGGCATCAGCGAGAACGACAGGTTCACCGCTCCTCCCGGGGTTTCAATCAATCTCGGCTGCACCGGAGGCGAGACCGAAGACGCCACGGAAACCACTGAGACACAAGAAGATTACTATTTCGACTAGATATGTACAAGACTATTGCTGTGATGTATGGCAGCGATTCTTCCGAATGGGAAGTCGCATGTCGCAGCGGCGAGTTTGTCGCCTCCCGCATCGACGGGGATAAATATGACGTATACGAGATATTCGCCCGCTTCGGGCGCTGGCAGCTCGTGGCGTTCAAGAACAAGGACGCCATGAAAGTCACTTTCCCCGAAGGCTCGAGGCCCGAAATCGACAAGACCGATTTCAGCGTGAACGTCCTCGGCGAAAAGGTAAAATTCGACTATGTGTACATCGTGCAGCACGGCGCACCGGGCGAGAGCGGCCAGCTCCAGGGTTATTTCGAGATGCTCGGCATCCCCTTCAGCACCTGCTCCTCCTCGGTGTCGGCGATAGCCTTCGACAAGTACGCCTGCAAGAGCTACATCCGCGATCTTGGCCTGGTGAAGTGCGCTCCCGACGCCTTCGTGCACAAGGGGGCCGACATCCAGAAGTTCGCGGCCGAAGCTTCGCGCAAGCTCAAGTTCCCGGTCTTCGTGAAGCCCACTATCGGCGGGTCCAGTTTCGGCGTGACCATGGTCAAGCAGCCTTCCGAGCTGGTGACGGCAATCAACTACGCCTTCGCGGAAGGCCCCACCGTCCTGGTGGAACAGGGCGTGCACGGGCGCGAGCTCACCTGCGCCGCCTACATGACTTCCGGCGAGGTCAAGACTTTGCCTATCATCGAGATAATCACCGAAAACGAGTATTTCGACTACGATGCCAAGTATAACGGGCACAGCCGCGAGGTCTGCCCTGCCGAGGTATCCGACGATATAGTCCGCCTGGTCCAGAGCACCACCTGCCGCATCTATTCCAACCTTGGCTGCGCAGGTGTCGTGCGCATGGACTACATCCTTGCGGACGACGGCCTCTATTTCCTGGAAGTCAATACCATACCCGGCATGACAAGCGCCTCGCTGGTTCCCAAGATGGTGCGCACCGCCGGGCTTGATTTCACCGCGTGGCTCACCG
>JAFZLP010000096.1 GCA_017551405.1 Bacteroidales bacterium | reverse complement strand
CTGGTCATAGTCCGCTCGGAACACATGCCGCAGACCATCTGGCATCACTTCCCGGACATGCTGCTGTTCTGCCGGATGTATCCCGACTTCACGGCCTTCTACAACGGCCCGGTGAGCGGTGCTTCCGCTCCCGATCACCTGCATTTCCAGGCCTGTCCCCGCAGGAGCCTTCCTCTCGAAGACCGGGTGGACGCTTTCCTGGATAATCCGGGAGAGCCCCTTGCAGTCACGCAGGATGCGTCTCTCTACAAATTCGACGGCTTTACCAGGGGTGTGTTCGCGCTCAAGGCCGGCACGCAGAAGAGCATGGCCAAGCTCTGCTACCGCCTGCTCGAATGCTCGCCGAGGACGGAAGGGGAGAACGAGCCCCGTTTCAACCTCTACTGCTGGTACCGGGACAATGAATTCCGCACCATCGTGGTGCTTCGCTCGAAATACCGGAGCCACCACTATTACAGCACGGGCGAGGACCATCTCACCATCGGCCCCGGCGCGGCCGAGATGGCAGGCTTTTTCATCACTCCTATAAGGGAAGACTTCGACAAGCTGAACGGACGCCTGCTGGAGGAGCTCGTGGAAGAGGTGTCGATAAGCGCCGAACAGGAGAAGATGGTCATCTGGCGCCTTACCCGCACTCAGCCCCTCATCGACGTGGGCATCATGGCCGCCAGGGAAATCAACTTCGAAATCATTTCCGACGGTGCAGGCCCGCAGCGGGTCTCCTACGCCGACGGCCGCATTAACTACAACGGTGCCCTTTACGACTCCCTTACGTTCGACGCGGTCACCCGCTCCACCCTTTTCGCCGAGCCCACCTTCATCCTGCACGACATGCCCATAGGCATCGATTTTCACTGGCAGCGGAAGATTACCCGCCGCTTCGCGGGGCGTCTGAGCTTCATCGTGGAGGGCGACAAGATACGCGCCGTGAACACCATAGGGGTGGAGGATTACCTGCTCAGCGTCATTTCCAGCGAGATGCTTTCCGAGGCTCCCCTCGAATTCCTGAAGGCGCATGCCATCATCTCGCGCAGCTGGCTCATGCGCAATCTCAAATCGCACGAGGGTTTCGACGTGTGCGCCGACGACCACTGCCAGCGCTATCAGGGGCTCGACCTTGCCGTCGGTCCCGCCGTGAGGGATGCGATAGACCAGACCTGGGGGCAGCTCCTCACCTTCGGCGGCGAAATCTGCGACGCCCGCTATTCAAAGTGCTGCGGCGGCCGCACCGAACTTTTCAGCACCTGCTGGGAAGAGAAGGACTTTCCCTATCTCGCCAGCGTAGAAGACGAATATTGCGGCGAAGCTACCCCGGAAATCCTGCGGAAAGTGCTGCAGGACTATGATCTGGCCACGGATGATTTCCACGACTGGACCGTCCGCTATACCCGTGCCGCGCTCTCCGACCTTGTGAAACGCCGCACCGGCATCGATTTCGGGGAGATAAAGGCCCTGGAACCCGTGAAAAGGGGGCCTTCCGGCCGCATCGAGTATCTCCGCATTGTCGGCAGCAACAAAACCGAAGTCATAGGCAAGGAACTCGCCATCAGGCGCGCTCTCAGCGAAAGCCATCTCAAGAGTTCGGCCTTCGACGTGGAATGGGAAGGCGACGACTGCATCCTCCGCGGCCGCGGATGGGGACACGGCGTCGGCCTCTGCCAGATAGGCGCGGCGGTGATGGCCTCCAAGGGCTTCGACTGCGCCGGAATCCTGACTCATTATTATCCCGGAACCGAAATCAGCGGAAGCCATGAATAAAAGCCGTTCTCCCTGGATGTGGGTGCCTACGCTCTATTTTGCGGAGGGGATTCCCTATTTCCTGGTGAACGTGGTGTCCGTGACCATGTTCAAGCGCCTGGGCATGGACAACGCTTCCCTGGCGGCACTCACCTCGCTGCTGTATCTGCCATGGGTGATCAAGCCGCTCTGGAGCCCCCTGGTAGATGTGATAAAATCCAAGCGCTGGTGGATTCTGGCGATGCAGGCCGCCATGACCGTCTGTTTCGCTGCGCTGGCGCTGTCGCTTCCCCGCGAAGTGGGAAAACCGGTGGGGGCGTTCGTTTCCGCACTGGTCATCTTTTACGTCTCGGCCATGCTTTCAGCCACCCACGACATAGCCGCCGACGGGTTCTACATGCTCGCGCTGGACGACCACAGGCAAAGCCTTTTCGTGGGTATACGCAGCACGTTCTACAGGATAGCGAGCGTTTTCGGCCAGGGTGTCATCGTGGTGGTCGCGGGGCTCCTCGAAACCAGATACGGCAATATTCCCCGGGCGTGGATCTTCACTCTCCTCGGTTCGTCTCTGCTGCTCCTGCTCATAACAGTGTGGCACACTCTGGCCCTGCCGTCGGAGGAACGTCCCGGTGAGCCCGAAGCCAGGGAAGAGAATCGCAACTTCGCCGGTGCCTTCAGCACTTTCTTCAGGAAGCCGGGGGTGTGGCTGGCCATTGCGTTCATGCTGCTGTACCGGCTCCCGGAGGCCCTTTCCGTGAAGATGCTCACGCCCTTCATGCTGGACCCGACATCTGAAGGCGGCCTTGGCATCACCACGGCGCAAAGCGGCCTGGTATACGGGACTGTGGGTGTGATAGCCCTCACCGTGGGAGGCATCCTCGGCGGCCTTTTCGCAGCCCGGGCTGGCCTGCGCAAGTCGCTGTGGCCCATGGCTTTGAGCCTTGCTCTCCCGTGTGCGGTGTACCTGTACATGGCCGTTGCACAGCCCGCCGAACTCTGGAAGATCTACGTCTGCGTGGCCTTCGACCAGTTCGGATACGGTTTCGGTTTCACGGCCTACATGCTGTACATGATGTACTTCAGCGAAGGCGAGTACCAGACTTCCCATTATGCCCTGTGCACGGCCTTCATGGCCATGAGCATGATGGTGCCGGGCTTCTTCGCAGGCTGGCTCCAGCAGAGCCTCGGCTATACCGGTTTCTTCGTGCTGGTGATGATCTGCTGCCTTGCCACCATAGCGGTGACGGCATTCATCCCCCGTACCATTAAATACGATTACGGCAAAAAATAACATCCAATATTTTACATTTAACGCAGTTTTACGTCTATAGAGTAAAGAACACTAAAAACATGAGCACCATGAGAACATTCTTCAAACTCGCATTGACCGCTGCAGCAGCTGCAGCCCTTGCACTTTCTTCCGTTGATCTCAGTGCCCAGTCTCGCGGGGGAGGCAGCTCCCGAAGCGGTTCGAGCAGCCGTTCTTCCAGCAGCAGTGTTTCCCGCTCCAGCTCGGGCAGTACTTCCACCCGTTCTGCAGGCAGCATTTCCAGCTCGTCAAGCAGCTCATCCCGTTCTTCCGGCAGCGTCTCGCGTTCCTCTTCTCCCCAGGTGAACAGGGGCAGCCAGAGCACTACCAGGGCCCAGGGCGGCACCATAAGCAGCTCTTCCAGAAGCACCAGCACCAGCGGCCTTTCCCGCGGTTCGGACGTGTCTTCCAGCAGCTCAAAGAGCTCGGGCAGCACCCGCAGCAGCGGCAGCACCGCCAGCAGGGGCTCTTCCAGCTCCAGCTCGCGCAGCGGCGGCACCGCCATCGACAGGTCTTCCGGCACCACCACCCGCAGTTCCGGGCTCAGCAAGGGAGAGCAAGCTCCCTCCAAGTCCTCCGGCGACAAGGCCGGCGGCAATAACAGGGGCGCCACCACCACTACCACCAACGGCCGCAACTACGGAGTGGGTTCTTCCTCCCGCGGATACGACACCGGTGACAGCTACAACCGCCAGACCCAGGGTCCTCCCGCAAATGAAGTCCGCTTCGACGACCACGGAAAGCGCGTACATCCGCACGACCGTCCTTTCATGGACTGGAACCGTCCCGGCCACTTCTACAGCGGAACTCCCCACTACTTCGGATACAGGGTACGTTACCTGCCCCACTACAGAAGGGTAAGATACTGGGGTATCGACTACTACTTCTACAACGACATCTGGTACAGGTACTATCTCGGTCACTACGTAGTCTGCCGTCCGCCCTACGGAATCGGATTCGGCTATGATCTCTACAACCTCGAGCTCGACGTGATCAGGTTCGCATACTACAACAATGTTTACCGCACCTACCGTGTGATCAACAGCAACTACGACACCATCCTCGAGCAGAACCGTATAATTGCAGAGAACAACGCCATCATAGCGGCGCAGAACGCAATGATCGCGGCACAGCAGGCCACCCCCGCACATATCGGGGCTGCAGCCGGACCGGTTGAGGATCTGAACGCTCTCAAGAGTCTCGACTCCTACACCCTTGCGACCAGGCTCGGGCTCATCCAGAGCTATGCGGCTGCAAACCAGGAGTACTACTACGACGACGGAGTGTTCTTCATCAGGGACAACGGGGAATACAAGGTGATAGTTCCTCCCGCAGGAGCGCTCATCAAGGCCCTCCCCGACGACTACGAGATCGTCAGGCTGGCAGACAACAACGACTACTACAAGGTAGACGACACCATCTACCGCATGACGGTAACCGACGGAGTTCCGTACTTCGAGGTCCTCGGCCAGATCCAGGAGAACACCGTAGTTATGAAATAAGAGACATTCTCAATAGATTTTCGGCAGACCCGGAGGCGAGATACTCGACTCCGGGTTCGCTGTCTTCAACGGGTATGCCGTTTTCGGCTACCACGTCGGCGAGGCGCCTGGCGACTGCAGGGGCCGGGTCTATGAAGCGCACGTCCGGGTGACCGTCCTGAGCGGCGACCTTGCGGAGGGTATCCAGCAGGAAGGGGTAGTGGGTGCATCCAAGGACGATGCGGTCGGCGCCCTCGTCGAGCAGGGGTGTGAGGCTCGCCCGGACGACCTGCTCGGCATGGGGCCCGGAGAGTTCTTCGCTCTCCACCAGCTCCACAAATCCGTGGCCCACCCTTTCTTCGATGCGGACTTCGTTTTCGAAGCGGCCTTTAGTGGTGAGATACTTGCTGCCTTTCAGGGTGCCTGCGGTGGCAAGGATGCCGATGACGCCCGTTTCGGTGCCCAGGGCGGCGGGCTTGACTGCCGGTTCCATGCCGATGAAGGGGATGGGGTATTCGGCCCTCAGTACTTCGATGGCGGCGGCGGTGGCGGTGTTGCAGGCAAGCACCATGGCGTCGGCGCCCCTCCAGAGGAAATAGTTCGTGATGCGGCGGAGCCTGTCCTGGATATATTCAGGCGTCTTCTCGCCGTACGGGCAGTGGGCGTTGTCGGCAAAGTAGATGTAGCGCTCCTGAGGAAGGGCCTTGCGTATCTCGCGGAAAACGCTCAGACCTCCGACTCCGGAATCCATTATGCCGAT
>JAFZLP010000095.1 GCA_017551405.1 Bacteroidales bacterium | reverse complement strand
GCTTGCCGACGCCGGGCGCGACCCGCTCAAGCGCGCCAATTTCATAAACGACATGGCCGATACGATAGCCCGCATCCCCGATCCCGTAAAGCGTTCGGTGTTCGTGCAGGCCGCCGCCGAAAAATTCGAAACCGAAGAGGAAATCATCTTCCAGAGGGTGAACAAGACCCGCCAGAAGCTGCTGGAAGACGAGCGGAAGGAAGCTGAGAGGCAGCGCAAGCTTGCCACCAGGGACGGCGGCGATGTGCCGGAATATTACGAGCCGGTCGAAGACAACGGTGAACTGCCGCCGGAGGATTATGCCCAGCCGGATGCCTACAGGCCCGAAAACGCGCTCTTCGCCCCGGTGGAGGAAGAGATTCTGACTTTCCTCCTCTCCCACGGCACCGAGGTCCTCGAATTCCCGAGCGACAGCCCCGAGGCCAGGGAGTTCGAGGCGGAATCCATCACTGTCACCGAATTCATCAGCGACTATCTCGACCTTTACGGTTTCAAGCTGGTGAATTCCGGCTACAGACAGCTCTACGAGGCCTATCTGGCCGAATACGACGCGGGTTACGAGCAGCAGGACATAATAACCCATCTGCTGAATTCCCCGCAGCGGCTGGTGGCGCTTCTGGCCGCACGCTTCTCCGTGCAGAAATACCAGCTTACGGTAAAAGACCTCGCCGGGAGCATGACCACGGTCTCCTCGTGGCTCGTCACCTTTGTGCCAAAGGTCATGAAAACCTGGCACGTCAAACACATCGATCAACAACTGAAGGACCTGCGCCGCAGCCTCCCCGGGCAAGACGCGGAGGGGCAGCAGAAGACCCTTGAAATAATGAAATCCCTCATGGACGAACGCGAGTCCATGACTAAAACACCGGAGGATAAATAACTATGAAAAAAGAATTCAGACGCACGCTCGTAACCTGTGCCCTGCCATATGCCAACGGTCCGGTCCATATCGGCCACCTTGCAGGAGTCTATGTCCCCGCCGACATCTACGTCCGTTATCAGCGCATGAAGGGGACGGATGTCCTCTTCGTCTGCGGCAGTGACGAGCACGGCGTGCCCATCACCATAAAGGCACGTGCCGAGGGCTGCAGCCCCCAGGACATCGTGGACCGTTACCACAAGATCATCAAAGACTCGTTCACCGGTCTGGGAATCAACTTCGACATCTATTCCCGCACCACCTCCAGGATGCACGCGGAAACCTCTTCCGACTTTTTCCGCAAGCTCTACGACGAGGGCAAGTTCATCACCCGCGAAAGCGAGCAGTACTTCGACCCCGAGGCCAAGACCTTCCTGGCCGACCGCTATATCGTGGGCACCTGCCCCAAGTGCGGCCATGAGGGCGCCTACGGCGACCAGTGCGAGCACTGCGGTTCCACCCTCAGCCCCGAAGAGCTCCTGAACCCGGTTTCAAGGCTCTCAGGTGCGGTTCCCGTCAAGAAGAAGACCACCCACTGGTATCTCCCCCTCGACAAATACCAGGAGTGGCTGTCTTCCTGGATACTCGACGGCCACAAGGAGTGGCGCTCCACCGTGTATGGCCAGTGCAAGAGCTGGCTCGACGGCGGACTGCAGCCGCGCGCCGTCTCGCGCGACCTCGACTGGGGCGTTCCCGTCCCGGTGGAAGGCGCCGAAGGCAAGGTGCTCTACGTGTGGTTCGACGCCCCCATAGGCTATATCTCCAACACCAAGGAGCTGCTGCCCGCCAGCTGGGAAAAATGGTGGAAGAGCGAAGACACCCGCCTGGTGCATTTCATCGGCAAAGACAACATCGTGTTCCACTGCATAGTGTTCCCGAGCATGCTCAAGGCTCACGGCGGCTATATCCTGCCCGACAACGTGCCCGCGAACGAATTCCTGAACCTCGAGGGGGACAAGATTTCCACTTCGAGGGGCTGGGCGGTATGGGCCCACGAATACCTGGAGGCCTTCCCCGACAAGGCGGACGTCATGAGGTACGTGCTTGCCGCCAACGCTCCCGAAACCAAGGACAACGACTTCTCATGGAAGGAGTTCCAGACCCGCAACAACAGCGAGCTCGTGGCCATCTTCGGCAACTTCGTGAACCGAGCAGCGGTGCTCACCCACAAATACTTCGGGGGCAAAGTCCCCGCCTGCGGCGAGCTGCTTGAGGCCGACCGCGCCGCCCTGGACGAGCTTCCGAAGCTTCGCGAATCGCTCGAGGCCAACCTGGAGGCCTTCCGTTTCCGCGACGCCCTCCGCGACGCCATGGGCATAGCCCGCGTGGGCAACAAGTACATCTCCGACACCGAGCCGTGGAAGGTCGCCAAGACCGACATGGCCCGCACCGGCACAATACTCAACGTCTGCCTGCAGATCTGCGCCAATCTGGCCGTAGCCTTCGAGCCTTTCACCCCGTTCTCATGCGAGAAGCTCAGGAACATCCTCCGCGTCACGCTTGACGCCGGCCAGGACTACCGCGCAGGCGAAGGCGAGCCCACCGAGAACTTCTACAAAGAAGGCGAAGCCGCAGCCCTGCATGCACGCCGTCACGGCAAGATGCTCTTCTCGCCGGGCCTGCCGCTCCTTACATGGGATATGCTCGGCCGCGCCGACATCCTGAGCGAAGGCCATATGCTGGGCGAACCCGTCCTTCTCTTCGAGAAGATAGAGGACGCCCCCATAGATGCGCAGATAGCGAAACTCGAGGCCATCAAGGCCGAGAAAGAGGCCGCCGCAAAGGCCGCCCTCGCCAAGCAGGTCGAGCCGCAGAAGAGCCCCGTGAGCTTCGACGACTTCGGCAAGATGGACATCCGCACCGCCACGGTGCTCGAGGCGGAACGTGTCCCCAAGACCGACAAGCTCCTCAAACTCACCATCGACACCGGCATCGACAAACGCGTAATAGTTTCAGGCATAGCCGAATACTACACGCCGGAACAGATGGTCGGCAAGCAGATCTGCATCCTCGCCAACCTTGAGCCGCGCACCATACGCGGCATCGAGAGCCAGGGCATGATACTCATGGCCAAGCAGGGCGACGGAAGCATGCGCTTCATCACTCCGCAGGAGGTCGTGGCCAACGGCGCTGTTATAGGATAGTGAAAGATACCGAGCAGCTTTCGCCGCTCTCGTCCACGCAGGTCATGGTGTGACTGCCCGGGGGCGGAGTCAGCTGGAGCATGTGCATGTAGCGCGTCTCTCCCACATACTCGTTGTCGAGATGCCACCATACCGTGGTGGACGGGTTGCGGTGCGCCAGGTTGAACACCATGCCCTTGACCTCGCCGCTCAACTGCTTCGGAATCGAGATTTCAGCCCACGGCTCGGGATAGATGAACTCCATCATGCCTTCCATGGCCTTGTGCGGCGGATGGTACTCCGGGTGGTTCTGCCTGTAGTACCATTCCATGGCTGGCGGCAGGATGAAATACACCTCGCCTTCGACTTCCCTGTGATAAGGACACGGTTCGCTCCGCATGGCGGCGTGCGGAACCATTAGGGTGTCTGCCCGGGGGCAATGGATGCCTTTCAGATGGCCCGATTCCGGACACACTTCGGCCCTGGAGTACTCGTCCGGTCCGGGCTCGAGGAACCAGCCGTCCGCGGCGTAGGGCCCTTCATGCCCCTTTTCCGGGGGCAGCACGTTGAACAGGTCGAACAGCACCGGACCGGCGGCCCTGGCGCCTACAAGCCCCGGAACTCCCTGTCCCTGAGCGTTTCCGGCCCATACTCCCACGGCATATGCTGGAGTGACGCCCACCGCCCAGGCGTCGCGGAAGCCGTAGCTGGTGCCGGTCTTCCAGGCCACCTTCCGCACCGAACTCACCAGCCTCATGTCCAGCTCGTCCGGGCGGCTCAGCTCCTTGAGCGCCTCGAAGGTGTGCCAGAGGGCGCAGCGGTCGGACAGCGGGAAACCCTTGTCCATCTCCAGCTGCTGATAGTTGCGGGACATGGAGGCGTAGATGCCGGTGATATCCAGGAGGGCGCCTTCGGCCCCGCCCAGAATGAGCGACAGCCCGTAATAGTCCGGAGAACGGGTCAGGGTGGTCATCCCCAGAGTCTTAAGAAGACTGTGGAACCTGGGGACGCCGTAGCGCCGGAGCATGTGCACGGAAGGGACGTTGAGGGAACGGGTGAGCGCCTCGGCCGCCGGGACCGCTCCGGAGAAGCTGCGGTCGAAATTCTGGGGGGAGAAGCCTCCCAGGTTGATGGGCGTGTCGGGCAGCAGGGTTTCCGGAAGGATGGTGCCGTCCTGCAGCAGGGCGCAGTACAGCAGCGGCTTGAGGATGCTGCCGGTGCTCCGCGGGGCGCGGACTATATCCACCTGCTTGCCTGGCCTGTCCCTTTCCTGCAGGGAATTGCCCACGTAGGCAAGGATTTCGCCGCTCCTGACATCCATCACCACTGCGGCAAGGTCGTTAATGCCCCTGAGGCTGAGGTCCCTGCACCATTCGTCGGTGATTGCCGCAACCCTTTCCTGGAGATGCGCGTCCACGGTGGTGCGCACCGTCTGTCCGGGGGAGAGGGCGCAGTGGTATTCGGTGAGATGCGGGGCCAGCTCCGGGAGCGGCTTCGGCTCGCCGGGAAGCGGCTCGTCGCAGGCCAGGGCATAACTCAGGGAGTCCAGCTTGCCGCGGTCGTACAGCTTGAGCAGCAAACGGTTGCGCTTTTCGAGCAGCTCTTCACGATGGCGCCCGGGATGTATGCTTGCAGGGGAGTTGGGAAGCACCGCGAGGGTTGCGGCTTCGCCCCAGGAAAGCTCCTCCGGCGGCCGCCCGAAGTATCTCCACGAGGCGGCGTCTAGTCCCACCACGTTGCCCCCGAAGGGCGCGTGGGAGGCATACATGGCGAGTATGGTCTTTTTACTGCAGCGCAGTTCCAGGCGGGTGGCCAGGAGGGCTTCGACGCATTTCTGCCACAGCGTGCGTTCCTTGCCGCGAGACATGCGTATCACCTGCATGGTGAGCGTGCTGCCTCCGCTGGTGACGTGCCCGGCCTTGATGTTGCCGATGAGGGCGCGCCCTATCGCTACCGGGTTCACGCCGGGATGGATGCGGAAGTACCGGTCTTCGAACTCGATTACCGAAACCGCGTATTTCTCGGGCACGGTCTTGCAGGGAGGGAAGCGCCACTGCCCGTCGGAGGCAATCCTGGCGCCCAGGAGTTCCCCGCTGCGGTCAGTCACCACCGTGGAATACGGGGTGTTCTTGAAGAGGTCGCGGGGAAGGCAGAACGCGTACGCGAGGAGCAGTGCGCCCAGGATACCCAGCCACACTGCTCCCTTTCGCGTTATGCGCGGTTTTTTCACCTTGTTACGGCAGCCTTGCCCGATGCGGTGTTAGCGCTTATTGAAGAATCGTACATGGCTTCGCACTTGACCGCAGGCAGTACGAATACGCCTTCGTAGGCGGCGCGGAGCCTGAGGGTGAAGGTGCGCGAGACGCCGGCGCCGAGGTCGAAGAACCAAAGCGAACGGTCGTCACGGACATCGTTGTAACCGCTTCCGGCAGACGTTACGGTGCCGGTGAGCCTCTCGTTGTAGATCTCCCAGCCTGAAGGCAGGATCTGCGTGAGCGCGAGGTTGGAATAGGACTCGGTGAGCGAGACGTTGGTGACGGTGACGCGGCTGAAGAAGTCGGTGCCCTGGCGGATGTTCGCAGGATTGACCGGCGTGCCGTCGGTGCCTTCGTAGCTGACCTTGATGGACAGTCCGTTCGCGCGAGCCGGGGTGATTTCGCCTTCAGCAGCCCTGGTGACGGTGAGCACCGAAGCGTACACCGCGCCCTGGGAGTTGTTGGCAATCACCACGTTACCGGCCTTCGGGTCGAGGGCGAGGCTGTAGTTCGGGTTGGTGGTGTTCACCTTCTCCTTCTTGCCGCCCACGGTGAGCTCGGCGTCGAGTGCGCCCGCGTTGACTTTCTTCGCCAGGCGGCTGAGGGCCGTGGAGGCGAAGGCGCGGAGCTGGGTGGACGCGTAGCCGCGGTTGAATTCGTTTACGAATGCAGAAGCGGTCTCGAGCGCGTCGGCCACGTCGTCCTGGAGCGTGAGGGCTTCAATGACTATCGCCTTGTCTCGAGCCGATGAACCGAAGGTGAGATCGTCGGGGGAGTAGTTCCTGAATTCGCGCGCGGTGGTGTCGGTGAGGGTCTTGGCGACTTCCTTCTTGCCGCATGCAGAGTAGGCGGATGCCAGCATCCAGCGGGCCTGGGCGCTCAGGTCGGGGCTCTCCTTGAGCCTGTTCATGCCGGCGTTGTCGGGCTTTCCGGCAAGCGCGAGCGAGTACAGGCGGTAGGCCTGGTCGAGGTCGTACATCTTCTTGTCTCCGGCCTTCCTGTAGTTGTTGCAGGCGTTGTTCTGGAACTTCTGCCACTTGTTCAGGACGTTCTTGTTCACGTCGAAGCCCTTGGCCGCGGCTTCGCCAAGGAAGACGCCGATCATTGAGGTGGGCCAGGTGCTGGCGTTCGCATAGCCCGGCCAGTAGGCGAATCCGCCGTCGGCGAGCTGCCTGGAGTAGACTTCCTTGAGCAGTTCGGGGATGAGCTTGTCGGCCTCGGCGCGGTTCTCTTCGTTGAGGAATTCCCTGGTGAAGACAAGGGAGATGCCCTTTGCGGCGAGCTGCTCGGTGCAGGAGTAGCCGTAGCCCTTGAAGTAGCGGTAGTTCTCGTCGAAGTTGAAGGCCGGGAAGCTGGCAAGTTCGAGCGTGGCCTGCTCGGCGGGAGCGTAGGTCATGCTCATGCTGGCGCCGGGCTTCACCGCCACGGTCTGTACCGAGGTGATGGCGGGATTGGGATTGCGCACTTCGATGGCTATGGTTTCGGAGGCCTTCTGGCCGTTGCCGGAGGCGCTCACCGTAACGTGGGCGAGGCCTTCGCCGGTGGTCTTGAGCGCGAAGCGGACCAGCTTGTCGGAGGGCTTGTCGAAGGAAACCGTGGCGCTTTCGGAGCCGTTTATCTTCACGGGGCCGTCGACCTTGACGGTCACCGTGGCGTTCTTCACGCCGTCTTCAAGGGCGAATACGTTCACCGGCAGGGTGACGTCCTCGCCTATGCTGATCACGCGCGGCAGGGTGGGCACTACCATGAGGGGAGAGCGCACTGCCACCGCCTTTTCGGCATTGCCGTAAGCGCCGTCCTGGCCGGCCACCAGCATGACGCGGACGCTGCCCACGTACATCGGGAGCTTGATGTCATGCGTGTTGCTCTTGCCGTTGAGGGTGAAGGGCCCCATGAACTTGACCACGGGGGTGAAGCGGTTGTCCTTCTTGGCGCCGAGCGCACGGGTGTCTTCGTCACCGCCGATACCCAGCATTGACGAGAACGCTCCGCCGAAACCTCCGATAATGTCGTCGTAGATGTCCCAGGTGCGGACTCCGAGAGCCTCGCGCCTGTACATGTCGTTCCACGGGTCGGGAGTCTTGAAACCGGTGATGTCCAGCAGGCCCTCGTCCACGATGGCGAGGGTGTAGGTCATGTGCTTGCCGTGCTTCTCGGACACCTTCACGGTGAACTGCTCTTCGGGATGGACCGCATCCGCCACGGAGAGCACGGGCTCGAGGTGCGAGCCGGGATTCTCGACCATCACCGGCTGGACGCCGTAAAGGCGGATGGGAGCGCCGTCGGCGGTCTTCTCGTGAGGCCTTACAAGGCTGATGTCCACATAGAAGTTGGGAGCCATCTCCTCCGTGACCTTGAAGGTGTAGGAGGTGAACTCCTTGCCGGTTTCGACCCACTTCTGGGAGATGACGCCGGAGCCGTTCTCGAGCGATACGAGCGCCCTGCTGTCCGGAGCCTCCGGGATGTAGACAGTGGCGGTTTCACCGACGGCATAGGACTTCTTGTCGAGCGAGAAGCTGAGCATGTTCACTGCGGTGGGATCCTTGTGGTCGCCGCGGCCCTGGTAGGAAGGCCAGTCGATGAGCGCGGTCATGCCCGAAGCGTGGCCGCCGTCGCGGTCTTTCACATAAATGAGATACCTGCCCCATTCCTTTTCGGGAACGTTGATCGTGAAGGTGGACGGGGAGTTTCCGGAGACGAATCTGCCGGAGGCATAAACCTTTGTAGAAGAGCTGTTTACGTAGGAATCGAGGCGGTTCTGACCATTCTCCCACCACCAGCTCCAGCTAATCTTGTAAACCTGGTATTCCATGTTGTGGCCGGCCACCGGCTTGCCTTCTTCGTCGAGCAGAACCACCTTGATGGTGTTGTCCTTGTCGGTGAAGAGATAGCCTTCCTTCTCTTTGGGAATCTCCACGCCTACATATTCCCTGAAGGGCGAGAAGGGAAGGGTGACGGTGGTGAAGCTGGCGTCGCCGCCCTCTTCGAGCACCGAGCACACCACGGTGGCGCTGAGCTTGCCGGGAGCGTTCTTGGCGGACGGCATGTCCACTATGGTAACCGATTTGCCCGCACCGTCGAGACGGGTGTCGAGGATGTCGGATTCGCTTTCGCTGAACCTGCTGAGCGGGTTGTCGAAGACGTAGCTTTCATAGCCCTTGAAAGTGGTCCTGCCCTTGTTGAGGGCCATGTAGGCCTTGGCCTGCAGGCCTGCCGCTGCGGGGCCGGTGAGCCAGCTGGAGACTACGGTAACCGCGTTGCGCGAGCCGCCGCGGATCTCCTTTCCGCCCAGGTCGATGTCGACTTTGAGCCTGTTGGGCTTGATGCTCTCGACCCTGAGGGATTTGTGGAAGCTGGCGCCGCCGACCTTGAAGTAGGCGTTCCAGAAGCCGGTGGGATCGTTCTCGAGGGTGGGAACGTCGAAGCAGTAGAAGCCGTTGACGCTCTTGGCGCGCACGTACTTGCCGTAGAACTGCCCTTCGGGAGTGTAGATTTCGAGGGTGGCGGGGTGGTCTTCGGGAATCTTGTCGCCCTGGAGGATCATGGTAAGATGGAGGGTGTCGCCGGGACGCCATACTCCTCTTTCACCGTAGATGCTGGCCTTGAGGCCCTTCTGGAGCTTTTCACCTCCCACGTCGAAGCGGCTGAGCGAGTTTTCGTAACCTTCGGTCACTTTGAGATAGGTGGTGGAGCCGCCGTGGCGTGCCACCACGGCGAAAGGCTTGCCGTTGAGCTGCAGTTCGCCGGTGCCGTTGATCTTGCCGGAGCCGATCTTGCGCAGCTGGAAGTTGTAGGCCTCGACGTCGGCGCTGACGGGTTTGGCATCCATGATGTCGCTGGCGGCCAGCCAGATTTTGTCGCCGCCGGAATATTTCGCCGTAAGGCCCAGGTCGGAGGTCATCAGGTTGACCTCGGGGTAACTATAGTCGATGTAGTACGACGGATGGTCCGGATTGTCGGTTTCATCCCAGTCGTATTCGTCCCAGTCGCGTCCTTCCCAGTAATAGGGGTTGGGGGTGTCCCAGACCTCGCTGTCGGTGACGGGCGCGCTTACCTGGTGGAGCGTCTGCCCCGGGACATACTGCTTGCCGTATATGGAATAGTCCTGATTGAATGATATCCTGATGCGGTAGATGGCGCCCTTCTCCTTCTTGAACATGTCGGTGAGGTCGAGGGCGAAGTCGTTCCATTCGTGAAGGTCCTTCGAGGGATCGTTTTCGAGGCTGACGGTGTTCTCCCACACGAGCCGGCCGGCCCTCCTGAGGTTGTCGTCGCCGTTCAGCCCGTTGTCCTGGAGGAACATGAGCACGTTGTCCTCGTAGATTTTGATTACCCTCACGTCCACGGCCCTGAGGTTGACGGCCTTGAAGGGGAGCACGAGGCTGGAGGCGTCGGGAAGGATGTTGCCCGAAAGCGGAATCTTCACGGCGGGCTTGGCCTGGCCGCGGCTGATCCTGGTCTCGTAGTAGCTGCCGAGGCGGGCGTCGTTAATGCTCTTGAGATTCTCGGAAACGCCGATAGTGATCTCTTCTTCGGGATTCTCGTAGTAGAGCCAGGCGATGTTGCCCCTGGCATCTATGTATGCCTTGCCGACTCCGCCCACGTAGAACATGCTGGGCCAGTCGCCCTTGGTGGAGAAAGGCTCGCTGAAGAGCACTTCGATAACCTGCTCGTCGGTGCTCACTTTCTTGGCGCTGAGCACGCGGAACGGGGTGTCGGTTCCGGGAATCGTGACCTTGATTTTGTCGCCGGCCTTGAATTCACCGTCCTTGAGGGTGACGGTCTCCTCCTTGTCGGAAGTAGCGCGGGCGATGTCCTGGATTGCAAACTCGAAGAGCGTGGCGTCGTCTTCGTGCGAAGAAACTTCAGCGCCCTTGGGGAGCATGTCCAGGATCTGTGCTTCGGTGGCGGCCTCGCTGGTCTTCACCCTGCCCAGTATGGTGGCAAGGGCCGGATTGTCGGCGGAAATGGCGACTCCACGGACCTCGAGCATGGCCTTTTTGGGTGCGACGGCGAAGGAGAAGGTGAATTTCTCCAGACCCTTCTCGACTTCAGCGGCGTTGCCGAGTTTGAAGCTGCACTTGTAGCTCTCTCCGGGTTTCAGCTGCCCCTGCTCGGGAACGAATTCCACGACTTCGGAGGAGATCCAGCGCTGCGAACCCTTGATGGAGGGCGAGAAACTGAAGAGGCCGTCTTCCATGGATGTGGCCGGTGAGGCCAGCGCAACCTTGATCGAGCTGCCCTGCGTGACTACGTTGCCGGTGTATGCCTTGACGTAGGACGCATAGCGCGTGTCGGGTGTCTGGGCCTGCTGCCCGCAGGACAGGAAGGCGGTGAGTGCGGCGAGAACCAGTGCCGCAAGAATCAGGACTTTTTTCATTTCGGATAAAATTT